>DATMZR010000043.1 GCA_035573435.1 Solirubrobacterales bacterium | reverse complement strand
GAGGTGGTCGCGCGGGCCTCGTTCCTGCTCACGCCGCAGGACCCGGACGCGGTCAAGGCCACGCTGGCCGACCTGCGTGCCCGCCGCCGTGAGGCACAGCCCTCCGGCATCAAGACGTTCGGCTCCACCTTCAAGAACCCGGAGGACGCCGGCGGGCGCTCGGCCGGGCAGCTGCTGGAGGCCGCCGGCTGTCGCGGGCTTCAGGTCGGCGGCGCCCGCTTTTCGGAGAAGCACGCCAACTTCGTCGAGAACGCCGGTGGCGCAACCACTGCCGACATCCTCTCCCTGATGGCCGAGGGCCGCCGCCGCGTCCACGACCGCTTCGGGGTCTCGCTTGAGCCGGAGGTCCAGGTGCTGGGCGAGGTCGACTGGCCCGAGGCCTGGGACCTGACCTAAATCCGGCGTCGCTTCGGGAAGGAGCCGCACCCCGCGAGCGCGAATCACGCTCCCATGAGGGCTCCCGCCGCCACCGCTGCCGGCAAGCGCCGCGCCACAGCGCGCGCGGGGCGAGCCCGACCCGCAGCCCGACCCGCCGCCCGCCCGTCGCGGCGTCCGGCGGCGTCCGCCCGCTCGAAGCCGCGATCGAAGCGCCGGGTGCGCCGCACGACCACGTTTCTGCCCTCTGCCTCATGGACCTCATGGCGGTCGGCGCGGCGGCGGGCCCTGCTCTGCGCCGCGGTGGCGGGTGCCCTGGCGCTCGCCTACTTCGGTTGGTTCCGCGACTCATCGCTCGTGGCCGTTCGCGACGTCGACGTCCAGGGCGTAAGCAGCGCCGACCGCGGACGGATCGTCGCCGCGCTCACCGACGCGGCGAAGGGGATGACCACGCTGCACGTCCAGACCGACACCCTGCAGGACGTGGTTCGCGATTTCCCGTCGGTTGCCTCGGTGAGCGCGGACGCGAACTTTCCACACGGGCTGACCATTCAGGTGATTGAGCACGAGCCGAAGCTCATCGTCCGCACCGGCGATCGCCAGGTGCCGGTCGGCGCCGACGGCTCCCTGCTCCCCGGGGCCCAGGTCGGCGACGAAAAGCTGCCGGAGCTGCCCGTCGACGAGCTGCCCGACTCAGGCCGCCTGAAGGGCGACCCGCTCAGCGAAGCCCTGGCTATCGGCGCTGCGCCCGCGCCGCTTCGTCCGCTGATCTCCGGGGCCTCCGTGTCCGGCGACTACGGAACCGTGGTCACGATGCGGGGTGGAATCGAGCTGCGCTTCGGAAACCGCGGCCGCAGGGACGAGAAATGGGCTGCGGTGGCCTCGATCCTCGCCGATCCCAAGCTGACGAGCGTGACTTACGTGGACGTCCGGGTGCCCGATCGTCCGGCCGTCGGAGGAGCGCAGACCGCCACCCCGTGAGCCGAGCCTAGACCCCAGCCTGAGGGATCCTGATTTTCCTCGATTCTCAACTCTAAGTTGAGGGTTTTCGTATGCACGATTCCGTGCCGGTAAGCTATCCCTGCGTTGACAGGGACCTCCCAATGCCTTACCTTCGCCTAAGACTTGAGGCTGGAGACGGTCCGAAACTCTCAAGCATCGCTTTAGCCTCCCAGCAGAACCACGGAAAGTGAGGACAGTCGAGATCCAATGGTCGAGTCCTCGTACCTCGCAGTGATCAAGGTCGTCGGCGCCGGCGGCGGTGGCACGAATGCCGTCAGCCGCATGGTGGATGCGGGCCTGAAGGGCGTCGAGTTCATCGCTCTCAACACCGACGTTCAGGCGCTCCAGGCCTGCGAGGCGGACATCAAGCTTTCGATCGGCCACCAGCTCACCAAGGGACTGGGAGCCGGCGCGAACCCGGAGATCGGCGGCGGCGCCGCGGCAGAGAGCCGTGACGACATCAAGGAGGCCCTCAAGGGCGCCGACATGGTGTTTGTGACCGCCGGCGAGGGAGGCGGCACGGGAACCGGGGCGGCCCCGGTGATCGCCGAGATCGCCAAGGACGAGATCGGGGCGCTCACGGTCGGCGTCGTGACGAAGCCGTTCGAGTTCGAAGGCAGCCGCCGGATGCAGCAGGCCCTCGACGGGATCGACAAGCTGCGGGCCAAGTGTGACACCCTGATCATCGTCCCGAACGAAAAGCTCCTCCAGGTGGTGGAGCGCCAGACCTCGGTCAGCGAGGCCTTCCGGATGGCCGACGACATCCTCCGCCAGGGGGTGCAGGGCATCACCGACCTGATCACCACGCCCGGCCAGATCAACCTCGACTTCGCCGACGTGCGCGCGGTGATGTCCGAAGCGGGCTCGGCGATGATGGGAGTCGGCTCCGCCTCCGGCGAGAGCAGGGCCACCGAGGCGGCGAAGGCAGCGGTCTCCTCGCCGTTGATGGAGGAGTCGATCGACGGCGCCACGGGGATGCTCCTCAACTTCACCGGCAGCGAGGACCTCAACCTGTTCGAGGTCCACGAGGCCGCGGACATCGTGGTCACGAACGCCGACAAGGGCGCCAACATCATCTTCGGGACCGTGATCGATCCGACGATGGCCGACGAGGTCAGGGTCACCGTGATCGCCACCGGCTTTGAGGGCTTCGAGACCCTCGCCCGCCGCCCGATCCAGGTGCGCGACCGCGCCCGCCGGCGCGGCGTCAGCGGGCTGGGCGACCGCGAGCGGCGCGAGCTCCAGGTCTCCGAGGACGAGATCGACGTCCCGTCCTTCCTAAGGGGCCGGTAGCTAGCCTGCGCCGCGTGGCCACCGCGGCGCTCAAACGGACCGCCCTCTACGAGGCGCACAGAGCTGCGGGTGCCAGGCTGGTGCCGTTCGCGGGCTGGCAGATGCCGGTGCAGTACGAGGGCGTGCGGGCCGAGCACCTCGCCGTCCGCTCCTCCTGTGGCGTGTTCGATGTCTCGCACATGGGCGAGGTCGAGACCTTTGGGCCAGAGGCCGAGGCGCTTCTCCAGCGGCTCTTGTCGAACGACCTCTCCAAGCTCGAGGTCGGCGGGGCCCAGTACTCGGTGCTCTGCCGCGACGATGGCGGCATCCTGGACGATCTGTTCACCTACCGACCCGCGGAAGAGCGCTACCTGACCGTCACCAACGCCACCAACCACGAGCGCGACTTCGCCTGGTTCTCGGACCACGCCGCCGACTTCGACGCGGAGGTGACGGATGTGATCGCCGACTACGCGATGCTCGCTGTGCAGGGGCCGGAGGCACGCTCGATCGTCACCGAGCTGGCCGACGGCGAGCTGCCGGCGCGCATGCACACGGCGACCCTGGGCGTCGCCGGGGCTGAGATGCTGGTCTGCGGCACCGGCTACACGGGGGAGGACGGCGTCGAGCTTCTCCTGGCGCCGGAGCACGCCGTGGAGGTCTGGGAGGCGCTGACGGCCGCCGGCGCCAAGCCGGCCGGGCTGGCGGCCCGCGACACGCTTCGCCTGGAGGTGTGCTTCCACCTCTACGGCAATGACATGGACGAGCGGCGCGACCCGATCGAGGCCGGGCTGGGCTGGTGCTGCAAGGAGGAGACGGGCTTCATCGGCGCGGACTCCGTCGCCGCTGCCCGCGAGCGCGGGACGGACGAGAGGCTGGCGCCGTTCATGCTGACCGGTCCCGGCATCCCCCGGCAGGGAAACGCGGTGGTCGTCGGTGGCGACGAGGTTGGCGTGGTCACCAGCGGCACGCTGTCTCCCTCGCTCGAGACGGGGATTGGGATGGCCTACGTGGCCTCTGGGCTCGCCGACCCCGGAACCGAGATCGAGATCGACGTGCGCGGCAAGTCTCGCGCGGCACGCATAGAGTCGAAGCCCCTGTACCGAAAGGAGGGCTGAGGTGGCCGACGAGACCTACCCTGACGATCTGCGCTATCACCGCGAGCATGACTGGGCTCGAATCGAGGGCGTCGAGGCGACCTTCGGCGTCACCTGGTACGCGCAGGACGCGCTGGGCGAGGTCGTGTTCTACGAGCCGCCGAAGGTCGGCGCGACGGCGTCCAAGGGTGAGGCCTACGCCGAGGTCGAGTCGGTGAAGGCGGTCTCCGACGTCTACGCACCCCTGTCGGGCGAGATCGTCGCCGTCAACCAGGCGGCGGCCGACAAGCCCGAGCTCCTCAACGAGGACCCCTACGGCGAGGGCTGGCTGGTGCGAGTGAAGCTCTCCGACCCCTCGGAGGTGGACGAGCTGATGGACGCGGCCGGCTACCGGGCGATGCTGGCGGAAGACGGCGGCTGAGCCGCGCTGACCGTCTTGCGAGGCGGGGCCCGCCCGACCCGCGGCTAGCATCAGTGGCCGAAGTGGGTCGCGCGTGACCAGATACACCTCAGCCACCGACTCCGACCACCGCGCGATGCTGGATGCGATCGGCGTGGTCTCGGTCGACGAGCTGTTCGCCGAGATCCCAGCTGGGCTGCGCCTCGATCGCCCGCTCGATCTGCCGCCCGGGCTCTCGGAGACCGAGTGCTTCGACCACCTGGCGGCGCTGGCCGAGCGCAACGCACACGCCGACGCCGAGCTCTGTTTCCTCGGGGCGGGCATGTACGACCACTACGTGCCCGCGATCGTCGACGCGATCACCCAGCGCTCGGAGTTCCTGACCCCGTACACCCCGTATCAGCCTGAGGTGTCGCAGGGCGGCCTACAGGTGATGTTCGAGTTTCAGACGGCGATCTCGGAGCTCTGCGCGCTGCCGGTGGCCAACGCCTCGCTGTATGAGGGGCCATCGTCAGTGGCCTCCGCCGCCTACCTGGCGATCGGCGCCACCGGGCGCCGTCGGCTGGTGGTCTCGCGCGGCCTGCATCCCCACAGCCGCGAGACGCTCCTCACCTACGCGCGCGGCTTCGGCGCCGAGGTGGTAGAGGTGGGGCTCGACGGCGGGCTCACGGACGCAGGAGAGCTCGAATCGGCGCTCGACGCCGAGACTGCCGCGCTGTTCGTCCAGAACCCGAACTTCCTCGGAGCGGTCGAGGATCTCGAGGCCCTTGCCGCAGCTGCAAACGAGACGGGTGCGCTCACCGTCGCGGCGGTCGACCCGCTCACCCTGGGCGTGCTGCGGCCACCCGGCGAGTGCGGCGTCCAGATCGCCGTCGGCGAGGGCCAGCCCCTTGGAGGCAGGCTCGACTTCGGAGGTCCCTCGTTCGGCTTCTTCTGCGCCACGGAGGAGCACCTGCGCCGGATGCCCGGCCGGATTGCGGGCGAGACCGTGGACGCCGACGGGCGGCGCGCCTTCGTTCTCGCCCTCCAGACACGCGAGCAGCACATCCGCCGGGAGAAGGCGACCCACAACATCTGCACCTCGCAGGCCCTGAACGCCCTCGGTGGCCTGATCTATCTGGCCTGGCTCGGCAAGCGCGGGGTGGTCGAGCTGGGCGAGTTGCTCGCCCAGCGAACCGCTTACGCGCGGGAGCGGCTGGCGGCGCTCGACGGCGTGGAGTTCCTGCACGAGGCTCCGGTGGTGCGCGAGTTCGCGATTCGCGTCGATGCGCCCGTGCGGGCGGTGCTCGACCGTTGCGCGGCCGAGGAGATCGCGGCCGGGTACTGGCTGGGCAGGGAGTACCCCGAATACGAGGACGGTCTGCTCATCGCGCTGACGGAACGGCGGTCGCGCGCCGACATCGACCGGCTCGCGGACGCGCTCGCTCGCGCGATCGCCGCCGCGGCCGGAGATGGCGCTTTTGTTGCGCATACAGCAACTAAGGCGCCAATCGCGCGGGAGGTGGCCCCATGACACCGGGCTCCTCCCCCTCGCCGCCTACCACGGCTGAAACTCCAACCCCTCAGCAGCGCGAGCCCGTCACCACGATCTTCGAGCGCTCCGTCGCCGGACGCCGCGCAGGGACGCTGCCGCCGGTCGATGTCCCCGAGCGCCTCCTCGAGGAGCTGATCCCGGCCAAGCTCCGGCGGGAGCGACCTCCCGAGCTGCCCGAGGTCTCCGAGCCGGAGATCGTTCGCCACTACAACCGGCTGTCACGTCGCAACTTCGACCTCGACACGGGCCCCTACCCGCTCGGCTCGTGCACGATGAAGCACAACCCGCGACTCAACGAGCGCGTCGCGGCGCTGCCCGGCCACGCCCGGCTGCACCCGGCGCAGGACCCGAAGCGCGCCCAGGGAGCGCTGGAGCTGATGTGGCGCCTGGAGCGCGCCCTGGCGGAGATCTGCGGGCTCGAGCACGTGAGCCTCCAGCCGTCGGCGGGCTCCCACGGTGAGCTGGCGGGGCTGCTCCTCACCCGCGCCTATCACGCCCACCGGGGTGAGGAGCGCCACAAGGTGCTGACCCCGGACACCGCCCACGGCACCAACCCGGCATCGGTGACCATGGCGGGGTACGAGGTGGTCAAGGTGGCCACCGACGAGCGCGGCGGAGTGGACCTGGACGATCTGCGCTCCAAGGTCGACGGCGAGGTCGCCTGCCTCATGCTCACGAACCCGAACACGCTCGGCCTGTTCGACGAGAACATCGCCGAGATCATCCGGATGGTCCGCGAGGCCGGAGGCACCCTGTACTACGACGGGGCCAACCTGAACGCGATCATGGGCCACACCCGTCCCGGCGACATGGGGTTCGACATCGTCCACGTCAACCTCCACAAGTCGTTCTCCCAGCCGCACGGGGGCGGCGGGCCGGGAGCGGGGCCGATCGCGGTCTCCGACCGGATCGAGCCCTACCTGCCCGTCCCGCGGGTGGTCCGGACGGAGGGTGAGGACGGCGCCGCCCCCGCCTTCGACCTCGACTACGAGCGGCCCCAGTCGATCGGCCGGCTGCGCGGCTTCGCGGGCAACTTCGGCGTTTTCGTGCGCTCCTACGCGTACATCCGCAGCCTGGGCGGCGACGGCCTAACCGAGGCCTCGGAGACCGCGGTGCTGAACGCCAACTACCTCCTGGCGCGGCTGCGAAGGGGGCGCGCCGGGAGATACCTGCCGGCCGGCTTCGATCGCCCCTGCATGCACGAGTTCGTCCTCTCGGGAGCGCCCGCGAAGCGGGAGCTCGGGGTGAAGACGCTCGACGTCGCCAAGCGGCTGCTCGACTTCGGCTATCACCCGCCGACCATCTACTTCCCGCTGCTCGTCGACGAGGCGCTGATGTTCGAGCCCACCGAGACCGAGACCAGGGAGGGCCTCGACGGGCTCGCCGACGCCGTCGAGGAGATTCTCGCCGAGGGCGAGGGTGATCCCGAAATCGCCCGCAACGCGCCCTACACGACGCCGGTTCGCCGCCTCGACGAGGCCAAAGCCAGCCGGCGGCCGGTGGTCCGCCAGCCGCTCTAGAGCTTCTCGGGCAGCTCCTGCTCGAGCTCGAGCACGGGCGCGAACAGGTCGCCGTGGGCGTCGATTCGCTCCAAGGCGGCGGGCCCCTCGAAGCGCATGGACTCCGGATCCCCGTCAGCGGCGAGCTCCTCGACTTCCTCCCAGCGAAGCGGGGTGGACACCCACGGACGCTCACGGCAGCGCAGCGAGTAGACGGCCACGGTCGTCTTCGCGCGGTCGTTCTGGCTCCAGTCGACCAGCACCTTGCCCTTGCGAAGCTCCTTCTTCTGGCGGGAGACCACGAGCTCGGGCTCTGCGCGCTCCAGCGCCTGAGCGACCGCTCGGGCGAACGACTTCGTCCGCTCGTACCCGACCGCGGTATTGAGCGGCACGTATACCTGGAGGCCCTTCGAGCCGGAGGTCTTCGCGAACGACTCGAGCCCGAGGCTGTCGAACAGCTCGCGCACGCGCAGACCCACCTGCGAGCACTCCACGATCGTCGCCGGCGCACCCGGGTCGAGGTCGAAGGCGATCACGGTCGGCGTGTCGGGGTCCTCCGCCATCGAGAGCGACGGATGGAGCTCGAGGGCGGCGAGCTGGGCGAGCCAGATCAAGGTCGCGCGGTCGTCGCACACGATGAAGTCGAGGAGGCCTGCCCTCCCCATCTGGATCGGCGCCTTGCGGACCCAGTCGGGGGTGTGGGAGGGGGCGCGCTTCTCGTAGAACCGCTGTGATTCGGTGCCGTCCGGAAAGCGCACCCGCGTCAGCGGCCTACCGGCAAGATGGGGAAGGATCGTCTCCGCGACCCGCGCGTAGTAGTCGATCGCTTCGCCCTTGGAGAAGCCGGCCTTCGGCCACAGCACCTTGTCGAGGTTGGTGAGCTCGAGCCGGTGCCCGTCTACGTCTACTTCGCGGCTTTTGCCTTGCTTCGCGATCTCGATCCGGCCTTGGAGCTCTTCGAGCTCGAGCGGGACTTGGCGGCGGCCGGCCGCTTCCGCCGCTTGGCGCCGTCACGCTTGCCGTCCCGCTTCGAGCCGGCCGCCAGCGGCTCTCCCTGGATCGCCGCCAGGCTTTCTTCGAGCGCGGCCATCAGGTCTGGCGCCTTGGTGGGCGTCGGCTCCTCGGAGACCGCCTCCACGATTTCCTCGCCGCGCGCCTTTCGCTCGATCATCGCCATCAGCTCCTCGCGGTATTCGTCGCGATACTTGTCGGCGTCGAAGTCGGTGCTCAGCGACTCGATCAGCTGTTGTGCCATCTCGAGCTCCCGCTTGGACAGCTTGCGGCCGTCCTCGGGTACCACCTCCCCAATCTCCTCCGGTGAGACCACCTCGTCGGCGAACCGCATCGTCGCCATGGTCAGCACCTGGCCCATGGGGCGGATCGCGGCCAGATGCTCACGGTTTCGGAGCACGAAACGCGCCACCGCCACCTTGTTCGCGTCGCCCATGGCCTTGACCAGCAGGGCGTACGGCTTCTCCGCGCCCTTGTCGGGCCCGAGGTAGTAGGGGTGATCGAAGTAGATCGGGTCGATCTCGTCGAGGTCGACGAAGTCCTGGATCTCGATCGCCCGTGTCTTCTTGGGGTCGAGCTCCTCGAGCTCCTCCCGGGTCAGAAGGACATAGTGCTCGGGCGCGACCTCATAGCCCTTGACGATCTCCTCGTAGGGGACCTCCTCGCCGTCGGACTCGGCCACCCTCTTGTGCCGGATGCGCGAGCTGTCGCTCGCGCGAAGCTCGCGGAAGCTCACGGACTTCCGCGACACGGCGCTGTAGAGCTTCACGGGCACGTTCAAGAGCCCGAAGCTGATCGATCCGCTCCAAATCGCCCTAGCCATCGTCTACAACCAGAAGACCGTCGGAATTGGCAAAAGTCATCGCTGTCATCAGTTTCCCAAGTTAGCCCTTTTTCCTTGGATACCCGGGGTTATCGCCACGAATCTTGCGTGGCTCGCCCACGCGGATGGACCTCGGATCGCCGGCGGCCCGTATCGGAGGTGTGAGCAAACCCGCAGACGATCCGGGCCTTCCGATCAAATTCGGCCCGTGCTCGAACGGGGAGTTCGTTCCTCCGCCGTTGACTGCCGTCGAGCGCGAGGCGATCCGACGCGCGCATCTGGCCTGTGGGGACAACGCGCGGGGGACGGGCATGTCCCGGCGCCAGTTCCTGTTCACGGCCTCGGCGGCGGCCACCACCCTGCTGACGCTCCAAGGCTGTCTCAGCGACTCCGGCAACTCGTCGGGTGGCCGCTACGCCGTTCCGGCCGGGGCGGGCAAGGATCAGGATGCGGCCCGCGCCGCACTGGCCGGCGACGAGTTCATCTTCGACGTCCAGGGGCACCATCTGGAGTACGACCTGATGCCATCCACCCGAGGAGAGCCGTTCTTCGGCTCGGTGTTCCCTCAGGTGAACTGTGGTCAGGACGACCCGCGGGCGTGCTTTGCGCGGGAGGTTTTCCTCGAGGAGTTCTTCCTCCACAGCGACACCAACATGGTCACGCTGTCGGCCCTTCCGATCGCTCCCAAGGGCAGCCCGTTGTCCGCGGCAATCATGGAGGAGACCCGCCACACGGCCGAGCTCGTCTGCGGCTGGGACTCGGTCCTGCTCCACGCCCAGGCGCTGCCCAATTACGGGCCCCTGAAGGGGAACCTCGACGAGATGGAGGAGAACGCGCGCCGCTACTCGATTGCCGCCTGGAAGGTGTTCACGCACTTTCCCGACGCCTTCGGCGATCCCGGGAACGCCTGGCGCCTCGACGACGCCGATCCGAGGTTGCCGCAAGTGGGCCACGCGTTCATCGACAAGGCGCGGCAGCTCGGGGTGAAGACGATCTGCGCCCACAAGGGCTTCGGGGCGGGGAGCAGCTACGCGTCGCCCGAGGACGTGCCGGGCGCGGCTCGCGACTTCCCTGACGTCGACTTCATCGTCTACCACTCAGGGTTCGAGGCTGGCGGCCCGCCCGAGGGTCCGTACACGGCGGCTACGGCGAATCAGGGCATAAATCGCCTGATCACCGCGATGAAGAAGCACGGGGTGGGCCCGAACCAAAATGTCTACGCCGAGCTCGGCTCGACCTGGTGGACGATCATGCGCGACCCGGCGCAGGCCGCGCACGTGCTCGGCAAGCTGCTCCGCTACGTCGGCCAGGACAACGTGCTCTGGGGCACCGACTGCATCTTTTACGGCGCTCCCCAGGACCAGATCCAGACCTTTCGCTCTTTCGAGGTCTCGAGCGAGTTCCAGGAGCGCTATGGCTATCCGAAGATGACCCGCGAGCTCAGGGCGAAGGTCCTGGGGTTGAACGGCGCCCGGGTCTATGGCATCGAGCCGACCACGAAGAAGTGCGAGTTCACCCGCCGCGACCTAGAGCAGATCCGGCGCCAGATCGGCGCCAAGCATGCCACCTACGGGCCGCGGAACGCCGCCGAGGTCGAGCGGGTTCGCGCCCACCACCAAGGGTGGCCGGGCTGAGAGTGCGGCTTCGCCGCTGTCCGATCAGCGCTCGCAGCGGCACCAGCCGCTGATCTCGGGGAACGCCAGCCGGCCGGTGGCGCCGGGGGCGAACTGGCGGGAGATGTTGGCGACGGTTTCGACACGGACGGGCCGCGAGGGCCGGATGAAGAGCCACTGATCGGCGCCGGGCCGCGACACCAGCAACCACCTGCCGTCGGGAGACCAGGACGGATCGGTGATCCGCCCCCGCCTGGTAAGGACGTGCCGCGCTGGGCCCTCGCCGTAGCGCCCGGCGATCAGCACGTCGCTGCGTCCGTTCTTGGCCAGCCGGACGAAGGCGGTTCGCTTGCTGTCGAACGACATGCTCGCTCCGAGCGTCGGCCATCTCACCCTGCTCAACGTGTGGCCGCGGGAGTCGAGGAAGTCGACGAACGAGCCTGCGCGGACCAGCAGCCGGCTGCGGTCCGTGGACCATTGAAGTTCCCGGATCGGTGCGGCATAGCGGTGGCTCCGCCACAGCACCCGCCCCGCGTCGACGTCGCGCACCGTCACCCGGCTCGCCCGATCCGCGTAGGCGAGCACATTCGTCCGCGGCCCGATGGCCACTTGTCCCGGGGGCAGGGGCTCGGAAAGGGGACGCCAGGCCGGCGCGATGGAGGCGACCCGGTCTAGCAGCTGGCGGTCGTCCGTTCCGTCGCCGGCCACCACGCGGAGCGACCTTCCGCTCACGTATGCCACCCGGATGCCCGACGGGGACCAGGCCAGTTCGTTCACTGGTCGTCGCGCGGCCAGCGACCAGCGCACCGTTCCCACCGGGTCGACGGCGGTGAGCCGGCGGCCCCGGGCGACGGCGACGAACAGGCCGCTGGGCGACCAGGCTGCCTCCTCGTAGGCGCCCAGTAGTCGCTGTGACCCGTCCTGATCGACTATCCAGGGCCCCTCATGGGAGGTGACCAGTAGACGCCCCGGCGCCGGCAGCGAAGTGAGCGCCGGTCGGGCGTTCTCGGACCCCGGCTCGACCGCGTCGCGGACCAGGTCGACCACCTTGGCGCCGGCGGGGCTCAGTGCAACGCCGGCGACCAGCAAGGCCAACGCGAACGCGAACGCCAGCCGGTTGACGCGCGGCCGGACGTGAACGGGATGTCGCCCCTCGAACGCCGCGTGGACCACTCGCCAGCCACGCTCCTCGGCCTCCCGTGCCTCGGGAACGAAGGCCTCGCGCAGGCGCTCCTGAAGCCGCAAGCCGGTCATCGCTCGCCCTCCAGCTGCTTGCGGAGCCGGTCGAGCGCCCGGCGCAGGCGCGAGTTGACGGTTCCCCGGGGAAGCTCGAGCGCCTCGGCGATCTCCCCCGGGGTGTACTCGAGCAGATACCTGAGGACGACCACGGCGCGGTGCTCGGGCGAGAGGGAGCCCAGGGCGGCTACGACGCTCTCGGAGTAGGGTCGGCTTCGCTGGGGCTCGGGCGTTCCCAGATGTGAGCCGGGGGCAGGGTCCGGTTCCGTTTCCAGCTCCTCGGCGCGAAGTGAGCGGGCACGCGCCCAGTCGATCGCCCGGTTCACGACTATCCGATGCAACCACGGGCCGAACGGGCGGCGGCGATCGAAGCGGTCGAGAGCCCGCACCGCCGCCAGGAATGCCTCCTGCGCGATGTCTTCCGCCGCGGCTCGGTCATGAACCACGAGGTACGCGGCCCGGTGCGCCCACGGCCAGTGGCGCCGGTAGAGAGCCTCGAGCGCCTCGGCAGAACCGCGCTGCGCATCTTTGATCCAGCGGCGCTCGTGCCGGCGACCCGCGGTCGATCGGGGGCTCGACGGGCCCGCCTTGAGATGTATGGCGATGCTTTCCGTGCCCCCGTCGGTGGCCAACTGGATCTCCTCGCCGGAGCTCGGCGCCAGCAGCGCCGGTTGAATTCTCGCCATCTTCCGTCTTATCGCCACGCCGGGGCCCCCAAGCCAATACGAATTCGGTGCCGTATCAGGTCCCCCTGCACCGACGGTTGTGGCAGGGGGCTAGCGACGAAGCTGGCAGCCTGCGTCGATTCCGAGCCACCGCGCGAAGCGGTTGCGGTTGCCCGCGACCCGGCGGTACGCCCGTTCGGTGAGGCCCGGGAAGGATCGGAGCAGGAACGCGAGCGGCCGGCCCGCCGGGAGCAGCTCCGCCAGCGGCGCGGCGGCGGCGCCCGCCGACCGCACCTCGCCCGACGGCAGCACCAGGTGCCAGGAGTCGAGCCGGTCCGACTCGGGCATGCTTGCGAGGAGCCCCTGGCCTTCCTCGCTTTGAATGGCGACCGGTCGCAGGCGCCTGCGACGGTCCCAGGCGAGGATCTTGTCCAGGCTCCACCTGCAAAAGGCGCAGTCCTCGTCGTAGAGGGCGACTGTCTGGAGCTCGGGCGATCCGGGGGTCACGGTGGTACTTTTGCCAGGCCCGCACAATCGGGGGGCACACAGAGGGGATGGAGATATTGGCGGAGCCGCTCGGAGCCCGAAGGTCGGGATTGGCCTGCCGTGTGCCCCGGCTGCTCACCGCAATCACTGGATTGGTGCTGGTGGTGCTGTTGATGGCGCCGAACACGCATGCCGCACCGGGAGACCTCGATCCCACGTTCTCTGGCGATGGCAAGGTCTTGACCGACTTCGCAGGGGGCGACGACGGAGCGTCGGCGGTCGCGGTCCAGCCGGACGGAAAGATCGTGGCTGCCGGCTTTGCCTCGCAGGCGGCCGGCGGTCGCACGTTTGCGGTCGTCCGCTACACATCCGCCGGCCTGCCTGACTCCTCGTTCGGGGACGATGGCATCGTCGCCACCTCCTTCGGCGACGGCTCGGCCGCCGCCCGAGCGATCGCAATAGAGGCCGACGGCGACATCGTCGTAGCGGGCACATCGAGCCAGCCCGATACGGGTTGGGATTTCGCCCTCGCCCGATACGAGCCGGATGGCGGCCTCGATACCTCGTTCGGCGACAACGGCCGGGTGACGACCGACTTCGACGACGTCGCCAACGGCATCAATGCCTTGGTCGTGCAGCCCACCGGCAAGCTTGTGGTCGCCGGTGAGTCGGAGGGCGATTTCGCGCTCGCCCGCTACGACACGGATGGCGGCCTTGACACGAGCTTCTCCGGCGACGGCGTTGTCACCACGGACTTCGCGAGCAAGGCCGACACTGCGTATGCCGTTGCCTTGCAGGGCGACGGCAGGATCGTTGCCGCCGGTTCTGCATTCAGGAAGCAGAGTTTTTACGACGCCCCTCAGTTCTTTGCGCTGGCGCGATACCAGGCCGACGGCACACCGGACTCCACCTTCTCGGGCGACGGCATCTTGATCACTGACATCTCCCAGTCCTACGGGAACGCGCGGGCGCATGCCGTCGCGGTGCAGCAAGACGGCAAGATCGTCCTCGGCGGGGTCCTCGGCCGCGAGCAGTTCTCCGATCTCGGGCTGTTCTCCCTGCTTGCGGTCGCCCGATACAACCCGGGCGGCTCGCAGGATTCGAGCTTCGATGGCGAGGGGCAGCTCGACTCTGCGGGCGCCAGGGCGCTCGCAATCCAGGCGAACGGGGGGATCCTCGCGGCCGGGTGGACCTGGTTCAGCAAGTCCGAGGACTTCCTGGTCGCCCGGTGGCACTCGAGCAGCTCCCTGGACTCCCAGTTCGGTGGCCCACGCCAACAGAGGGAGTCGCCATTTCCACCCGGCGCAGTCGCCGATTTCGGGCACTTCAACGTCGACCGGGCCCGGGCCCTGGTGATCCAATCGGACGGCAAGATCGTGGCGGCGGGGCGGTCGGCGCCCGGTTATGACCAGCCCGGCGATTTCGCGCTGGTGCGCTTTCGCATCGACACCTTGGAACCAGCCGATGCCGACGCCGACGGAGTGGCCGACGACGCGGATCTCTGTGATCACGTCTTCGGGGCCGAGCCGGACGGATGTCCGCACTACTCCCGGACGGTCACGATCCGCTACTCCGATCGGGACGCGGCCTTCAGGGGTCGGGTGTCGTCCAACGAGCGCGACTGCCGGGAAGACTCTCGCGTCACGGTCTTCAGGCACCGACCCGGAGATGACGTCCGGGTTAGCCGGCCCAGTTCCGCATCCGTCTATTGGGTGCGCTTCCCGCGTCACCCGGGGTGGTACTACGCGAAGGTGAAGAGGAGCCTGGAGTGGAATTTCGGGGTCTGCGAAGGAGCTCGCTCTCCCATGCTGCGGGTGACAAAGTGATCGGACGGCGCGTGACGCGTGTGCTCGCGGCGGCTCTGACGCTTCTTGGCTGCTTCTGGCTTGGGACGACGTCGGCTGCGGCGACCCCGGGCGACCTCGACCCTAACTTCAGCGGCGACGGCAAGCTGGTGGGCTACTCAGCCGCCGACTACGACCTGCGTGAGCCGGGGTTCGCGGACGTGGTGCTCCAGGGCGACGGCAAGATCGTCTCCGTCGGAGACTACGGTCTCGTTCGTTTCAATCCCGACGGGGCCAGAGACGCCTCCTTCGTCACCGACCCTCCCGGCACCGACCCCCGTTCCTTCGCCGCCGTGGCGCTTCAACCCGACGGCAAGATCGTCGTTGCAGGCCATGAATACAACTACGCGACAGACGACAGCGACTTCTTCGTTGCCCGCTACAACCCGGGCGGCAGCCGCGACAACACGTTCTCCGGCGACGGCATATTGACGATGGACTTCGGCGGCCACGACGACAGAGCCGAGGCCCTCGTGGTCCAACCGGATGGCAAGATCGTCGCCGCCGGGTACTCCGTCGAGCTGGACACGGACGACGTGCCTTCCAGAGACTTCGCCCTCGCCCGCTACGACCCGGACGGCACGCTCGACGCGAGCTTCTCCGGAGACGGAAAGCGGACCACCGACTTCGCCGACGACACGGCGCACGACATCGCCCTGCAACCGGACGGCAAGATCGTCGTGGGCGGGTCGGCCTCAGGCGACATCGCCGTGGTCCGCTACGACGAGGACGGGAGTCTCGACAGCTCCTTCTCCGGGGACGGGAGGGCGACGGCCGGTTTCACGGACGCACGAGGCGACGGGGGTCGCGCCGTCGCCATTCAGCCTGACGGGAAGATCGTCGCCGCTGGAGGAACATCCGGCGACTTCGCGCTGGCCAGGTTCGACGCCGATGGGTTGCTTGACGCGACCTTTGGAGGCGAAGGAGTCGTCACGACGGATTTCGGGGTGACCGACAGGTACGAACGGGGCGCTGCCGCGCGGGATGTCGTGTTCCAATCCGACAGGCTGCTCGCGGCCGGCTACGCAACTCGGGACTTCAATCGGGACTTCGCCCTGGCGCGCTACGAGCTCGACGGCGACCTGGACGCCGGGTTCTCAGGCGACGGCATGCTGGCCACCGAGATGGGCTACGGCGACTCTGCGAGCAGCATCGCCGTACAGCCGGACGGGAGGGTCGTGGTGGGCGGATCCGCGGAATACAACGACGGCATCTCGATTGCGGAGAGCTACGGGGCCTTGGCTCGGTACCTGTCCAGCGCCGGCCCTCCGGACGCCGATGCCGACGGCTTGCTTGATCCAATCGATCTCTGTCCTCAGATCTTCGCTCCGGAGAAGAGCGACGGCTGCCCCCGATATCGGCGATCCGTCTCACTCGATTTGGGGCGATACGGCGGGGAACGCATCTTCTCTGGGTACCTGACTGGAGGCTGCCTTCAGAAGTCCCGGGTGAGGGTGTTCAAGATCAAGCCTGGCGGCCGAAAGGTGAAGGTGGCCGGCGGCACCCCTGACTACGACGGGCACTTCGGCGAGTGGTCATACGGGATTCCCACGAACCGTACCCGCGGCCGTTATGTAGCGAAGCTGAGACGCCAGCTGCAACCGGACGTCGGCTGGTGCAGCGCGGCGAGATCCGACGTGCTGAGGCTTCCCCGCCACCGATAGCCTGCGGACTGGGCGAGATAATCACCCGGTGCTGTTCGAGCTCGAGCGGGTGACCATCGAGCGGGACTCGAAGGTCGTGCTCCAGGAGGTCACGGCGTCGCTGCCCAATGGGGCAACTTGCGTCGCAGGGCCCTCGGGGAGCGGCAAGTCGACCCTGCTGCGGCTGCTCAACCGGCTCGCCGATCCGATTTCGGGGTTGGTTCGCTACGAGGGAGGTGACGTTCGCGAGCGCGATCCGCTCGAGCTGCGGCGCGAGGTCTGCCTGGTGCCGCAGCTTCCGGCGCTGCTCGAGGGGACGGTCGAGGACAACGTCCGCTTCGCCGCCGAGCTGGCCGGGCGCGAGCCCGACGTCGGGCGGCTGCTCGACCTTGCCGGGCTCGACACCGAGTTCGCCCCCCGCGACTCGGGCAAGCTCTCGGTCGGGGAGCAGCAGCGGGTGATGCTGGCGCGGGCGCTGGCACTCGAGCCGCGGGTCCTGCTGCTCGATGAGCCGACCTCGGCCCTCGACGAGCGCGCGAGGGCGGCGGTGGAGGCGACGCTCTTGCACTTGCGTGAGCGGGTGAAGGTCTCGACCGTGCTGGTCACCCACGACCTCGACCAGGCGCGCCGGATGGCCGATTGGGTGGTGCGCCTCGACGAGGGGAGGGTGGTGGGCCAGGGCCACGTCAGGGAGCAGCTCGCGGTCTGAGTCGGCGGATAATCCGCGCGTGACCAGCAGCACCGCGATCCAGGTCAGCATCGGCGACGTGGCGGCGACGCTGGCGCTGGTCGCCGTGGCCGTCGCCGTCTCGTTCTGGCGCCGCGCGGATCTGGAGGAGGACATCGCGATCGCGGTGGTGCGCTCGTTCATCCAGCTCACCGCGATCGGCTACGTGATCAATTTCATCTTCGACCAGGACAGCCTCTGGTTCGTCGTGGCGTTGATCGCGGTGATGGTCGTGTTCGGCGCGCTCCAGGCTCGAACTCGGGCCAAACAGGTGCCTGACGCGCTGGGGCCGCTGCTGCTGGCGCTGGCGCTCGCGGCCGCGGTCACCCTGGGCCTGGTCGTCGCCCTTGGCGTCTTCAAGCCCCAGCCTCGCTATTTGGTGCCCGTCGGGGGCATGGTTGTTGGGAACTCCATGACCGCGGCCGCCGTGACCCTGAACCGGCTCGGTGACGAAATGACGCGGCACGCGCGCGAGATCGAGGCCACGCTGGCGCTTGGCGCCACCTCCACCCAGGCGGCTGACCCGATCGTCCGCCGCAGCCTTCGCTCGGGGATGATCACGCTGATCGACTCGACCAAGACCACCGGGCTGATCTTCTTTCCCGGCACCATGGTGGGAATGCTGCTCGCCGGCGCCGATCCCACCGACGCCGTCCGCCTGCAGCTCATCCTGCTCTACACGCTGCTGGGCAGCGTCGCCCTCTCCGGGCTGACTGCAGTCACGCTCGCCTACCGGAACTTCTTCACCTCGGCGCACCAGCTCCGCGAGCAGCCCGAGCCGTGAGCGGGCCGGAAGGGTCGGGCTCGTGACGGAACGGCAGCGCCTCACCCTGGTCGCGACGATCCTCGGCTCGACGGTGGTCTTCCTGGACGCCACCGTGGTCAACGTCGCCCTGCCGGCGATCAGCGACGACCTCGATGCGGGCCTCGCCGGGCAGCAGTGGGTGGTCGAGGCCTATCTCCTGACAATGGTCTCACTGCTCCTGGTGGGCGGCTCGTTGGGCGACCAGTTCGGGCGGCGGCGGATCTTCGTTATAGGCCTGATCGGCTTCGGTGTGACCTCGGCGCTGTGCGCCATCGCCCCGTCGGATGAGTTTCTGGTCGCCGCACGGGCGCTTCAGGGGATCGCGGGAGCATTGCTGGTGCCCGGCTCGCTCGCGATCGTGGCCGCGACCTTCGATGGCGAGGCGAGGGGCAGGGCGGTAGGGATGTGGACGGCGTGGACGGGGATTGCGACGGTCATCGGGCCGGCGGGCGGCGGGGCGCTCATTGCCCTCTCCTGGCGCTGGATCTTCTGGGTGAACATTCCGCTGATCATCGCCACGGCGGTGATCACCATGCGCTCCGTTGAAGAGAGCCGCGATCCCGACGCCGTGCCGGGGATCGATTGGGTGGGGATCGCGCTCTCAGCCATCGGCCTGGGTGGCCCGGTGTTCGCGCTGATCGAGCAGCCGACCTACGGCTGGGGCGACCCGCTGGTGGCGATTCCGCTGCTCGCCGGGGCCTGCTCCTTCGGGCTCTTTGTGGTCTATGAGGCGCGCGCCGCGCATCCCATGCTCGACCTGTCCCTGTTTCGGATCCGGAATTTCGCGGTCGCCAACGCGACCACCCTGACCGCCTACGCCGGGCTGATCGGCGGCTTCTTCTTCATCGGCCTGTTCCTCCAGCAGACCGCGGGCTACTCGCCGTTCGAGGCCGGCCTGGCAACGATGCCGCTGTCGGTGTTGTTGTTCGTCCTCTCGCCCCGGTTCGGCAAGCTGGCCTCCGGCACCGGCCCTCGCCTTCCGATGACCGTGGGCCCGATCGTCGCCGGGCTCGGGATGCTGTTGATGATCCGAATCGGCTCCGATGCCGCCTACATCTCCGAGGTGCTGCCCGCGGTGCTCGTCTTCGGGCTCGGCCTCGCCGCGACCGTGGCGCCGCTAACGGCGACGGTGCTCGACTCGGTGGATGAACGGCACGTGGGAATCGCGTCCGGGATCAACAACGGCGTCTCGCGGGTAGCGGGCCTGATGGCAATCGCCGTGCTGGGCGCCGTGATCTCGGCCCAGTTCGAGTCCGGGCTCGACCAGCGATTGGCCGGAGTGTCGCTGAGCCCCGCCGCCGAGCGGGCGGTGGACAAGGCGCGCTCGAGGCCGCTCGGCGCGGCGCCCACTGGTCGCCTCGACGCCGCAGAGGCGGAACGCGTCGAGGGCGCTGTAGATGATGCCTCCACCTCCGCTTTTCATCTGGGCGTCGGCATCTGTGGCGCGCTCCTGATCGCCGGCGGCCTCACTTCGGCGGCTGGAATTCGCAACCCGCGGCGCAAGGTGGGGCACCGCCCAGCGGCGGTACCCCGGGCGGCGACCGCGGGCGAATGCGGCCGTGCCCCTGGGTTCGGGGACACGGAGCCGGTTCCCGGCTCGCTGGAGCCGGTTCCGGGCGCGGTCGAAGCGCCTCTATAGTCAGCGCCCGCGATGGCGGAGAAGCGGATCTTCAGTGGCATCCAGCCCACCGGACGCAAGCACCTGGGCAACTACCTCGGGGCGATCCGCCAGTACGTCGAGGGGCAGGATCGCGGCGTGGCGATCTACTGCATCGTCGACCTGCACGCGGTCACCGTGCCGCAGGATCCCGCCGAGCTCCGCGAGCGCCTCCACGACACCGCCGCGATCCTGATCGCCGCCGGCCTGGAGCCGGAGCGCTGCATCCTGTTCCGCCAATCCGACGTCGTGGAGCACACCGAGCTCTGCTGGCTGCTGGGGACGGTGACCGCGTGGGGCGACCTCAACCGCATGCACCAGTTCAAGGAGAAGGCGGAGCAGCAGCGCGAGCTCGTCTCCGCAGGGCTGTTCTTCTATCCGGTCCTCCAGGCGGCGGACGTGCTGGCCTACCGGGCCACCGAGGTGCCGGTGGGCGACGACCAGCGCCAGCACATCGAGCTGATGCGGGACATCGCAGAGCGCTTCAACGCGCGATACGGCGAGGTCCTGGTGGTTCCGGAGGGCCGCTATCCGGAGGTCGGGGCGCGGATCATGAACCTCCAGGACCCGGAGACCAGGATGTCCACCACCTACGGCGCCGAGCAGGGAACCGTCTACATCCTCGACGAAGCCGACGCGGTGCGCAAGAAGGTTCGCAGCGCGGTCACCGACTCCGGCGCGGAGGTCCGGCGGGGACCCGAGAAGGCCGGGATCGGAAACCTGATCGAGGTCCTCTCCGTCGTTCGCGGCGTCACCCCCGAACAGGTGGAGGCTGAGTTCGACGGCTCCGGGTACGGCGACTTCAAGTCGGCGGTGGCCGAGTCGGTGGTCGAGTACCTGGCGCCGATCAGGGAGCGCTACGCGGAGCTGAGACCTGACGAGGCTGGGTTGGAGGCGACCCTCGCGGCCGGGGCGGAGAAAGCGCGTACGATCGCATCCGAGACGGTCGCCGACGTCCGGGAGGCGATGGGGATCGGCGCGCCGAGCCGTCTGGGTTGAGGCCGATGGCCGCGAAGACGAGATACGCGAAGAGCGGCGATGTGAGCATTGCCTACCAGGTCGTCGGGGACGGACCCCGCGATCTCCTCCTCGCCCCGGGCTTCGTGTCGCACGCAGAGGTCCTCTTGGAGAACCCGGACCTTGCCCGAGCTTTCGATCGCTTCGCGTCGTTCGCCCGCCTGATCACCTTCGACAAGCGCGAGCAGGGCCTCTCGGATCGAATGGGGCGGGCTCCAACGATCGAGGAGATGGTCGACGACATGAATGCCGTGCTGGATGCCGCCGGCTCCGAGCGCGCCGCCGTCGTGGGGATCTCCGAGGGCGGCGCGATGGCGCTGATGTTCGCCGCCACGCATCCGGAGCGAACCACGCACCTGGTGATCTGGGGCGGCTATGCGAGGGTGACTCAAGCGCCGGACTATGAGTACGGCTTCCCGTCCGAGTATCTCGACCGCTGGACGGACCAGCTGAACCGGGAGTGGGGCGGGCCAGTCGCCCTGGAGATGTTCGCGCCCAGCCGTGCCGGCGATCCCGAGACCCAGCGCTGGTGGGCGCATCTGCTTCGCAGCGGCACCAGCCCCCGGAGCGTCAGGGCCCTGATGGACCTCTACAAGGAGCTCGACGTTCGCCATGTCCTGCCGGTGATCAGCGCTCCAACCCTGATTCTTCACCGGAAGGAAGATCGGGTGGTTCCGATCGAGCAGGGCCGCTACCTGGCGGAGAACATTCCTGGCGCCAGGTGGATCGAGTTCCCCGGTGCCGACCACCTGCTGTTCACCCAGGACGGCGACGAGATAGCCGGGGAGATCGAGGAGTTCATCACTGGCACCCGACAGGCACGCCCGCCGGAGCGCGTCCTGGCCACCGTGCTGTTCACCGACATCGTCGACTCCACTGCCCACGCCGCGAGGCTGGGAGACCAGGGCTGGCGGGAGCTCCTGGACCGCCATGACAACCTGGCCCGGAGTCACGTGAGCCGTTATCAGGGGCAGCTGGTCAAGACGACCGGCGACGGCATCCTCGCCACCTTCGACGGGCCCGCTCGAGCGATCGAGTGCGGCGCCGGGATCGTGCGCGGGGTGCAGCCGCTCGGGATCGAGGTGCGCGCAGGCCTCCACAGCGGCGAATGCGAGCGCCGAAACGGCGACGTCGGCGGGATGGCGGTCCACATCGGCGCCCGCGTCGCCGCCCGCGCCGAGGGAGGCGAAGTCCTGGTCTCGGGCACGGTCAAGGACCTGGTGGTCGGGTCGGGGATCGAGTTCGACGACCGCGGGTCCGCGACTCTGAAGGGCGTTCCGGGCGAGTGGCGGCTCTACCGGGTCAAGCCGACCTAGCCGGACCCGTCGCTACGGTAATCGTGTGAGAGCCGCAGAGCTCGACCTGGACCTGGACGTCTTCGCCGGCCCGTTCGACCTCTTGATGGCGGTTGTCCTGCGCGAGGAGGTGAGCCTCGCCGAGATTTCGCTCGGCGAGATCGTTGTCGCCTACCTCGAGCACCTGGAGAGCGCCGGCGAGCTCGACCTCGACGCGGCCACCGAGTTCCTGGTCCTGATCGCCTCGCTCTTGGAGCTCAAGTCCCGGCTGCTCTTGCCGGCGGCGGAGGAGGAAATGCCGGAGCTGCATCCCGAGCAGGCGGCCGACGAGCTCCTGGCGCGCATGCTCGAGTACCGCCGCTACCGCGATGCGGCCGCCCATCTCGGCGAACTGTTCGCCGCCGGCCGTCGCTATCTGTACCGGTCCGCTTCGCTGCCGCCGGAGTTGCGCCGCGCTTCGCTCCACGCGGCCACCCAGGTTTACGAGCCTGTCCGGCTCGCCGAGGCGATTGGCGACCTGCTTCGGACGCCGCCCGCGCCGGACACGAGCCACATCCGTCCCACGGTCTCGCTGGAGCGACGGCTGGCGCTGCTTCGCGAGATGCTGGCCCGCCGGAGGCGTTTCGACTTCGACGAGGCGTTCGCCGACGAGGATCGGCTGACACAGGCCGTGACCCTGTTCGCGCTGCTGGAGATGCACAAACGTGGCGAGGCGACGTGGACGCAGAAGAAGCTCTTCGGCCCGATCGAAGTGGAGGTCACCGAGTGACCGAGCTCGAGCGAACCATCGAGGCGCTCCTGTTCCTGTCCCCCGAGCCCGTTTCGGTCGCCGAGCTGGTCGAGTCCTGCGATGCGAGCGAGGCGGCGGTGGATAGGGCGCTCGACGCGCTGGAGGGAACGCTCGCCGAGGGCAGTCGCGGCGTTGTCCTGCGCCAGGTCGCCGGCGGCTACACGCTCGCCGCCGACCCGGTCGCGGAGGAGGCGGCCCGCCGGCTCCTGTCGAAGCCTCGAACGCCGCCGCTCACCCAGGCCCAGGCCGAGACGTTGGCGATCGTCTCCTACCTGCAGCCGGTCTCGCGCCCGGAGGTTGCCCGCATCCGCGGCGTCTCCTCCGAGTCGGCGGTGGCGACCCTCACCGAGCGGGGGTTGATCGAAGAGTCGGGCCGCTCCCGTTTCGGTGCCGTCGTCTACCGGACGACGCCGCTGTTCGAGCGGCTGTTCGGCCTCAGCGGGCTGGACCAGCTTCCCGACCCGTCCAGCTTCGACCCGTCGCCTGAGGACGAGCGCGAGCTGCGCGAGCGGCTGCTGAAGGCCGGCGAGCAGCGGGCGAGCTGAAGCCGGGGCGGTGCGCCTCGCCAAGTACCTGGCCCACTGCGGGGTTGCCTCGCGGCGCCGCGCCGAGCAGCTGATCGCCGCTGGGAGGGTGAGCGTGGGCGGGCGGGCGGTCACGGACCCAGCGCGCGACGTCGACGAGTCGAGCGCCGTCGAGGCCGACGGACGCCCGGTGGCACCTGAGCCGCGAGAGGTCTGGATCGTCAACAAGCCGGCGGGAGTCGTGGCGACGGCACGGGAGCCCGGCCGTCGCCGGGCCGTGGTGGAGCTCGTGGACTCGCCGCGCCGCGTCTATCCGGTGGGCAGGCTCGACGCCGACTCCACCGGCCTGATCCTCGTCACCAACGACGGGGAACTCGCCAACAGGCTCACCCACCCGCGGTTCGGCGTGGAGCGCACCTACAGGGTGACGTTGCGGCGGGCGCCCAGCGAGTCCCAGATTCGCCGCCTGCGGCGGGGTGTTGAGCTCGAGGACGGGCTCACGGCGCCGGCCCAGGTGCGACGTGTCTCGCCGCGGGTGTTCGAGTTGACGATTGCCGAGGGACGCAACCGTCAGGTGCGAAGGATGGTGGAAGCCGTCGGCAACGAGGTCGTCGGCCTGGCCCGCATCCGGTTCGGCTCCATCACTCTGGGCAGGCTCCCTGAGGGGCAGTCGCGCCGGCTCCGCCCTCCCGAGGTGAAGCGGCTCTGGAAAGATGCTCGCGCTGATGAGCGATGAACAGCGTCTCTGGGCGGTCCGCGGCGCCGTCAAGGCCGAGAGCAACGACGTCGAGGCGATCCTCGCCGCCACCGAGACGTTGATGCGCGAGCTGATGGCGCGGAACGAGCTCGAGCCGGAGCGGATGGTGAGCTGTCTGTTCACGACCACCGATGACCTGAACGCCGAGTTCCCCGCGGTGGCCGCCCGCCGCGTCGGACTGGAAGCCGTGCCGCTTCTGTGTACCCGCGAGCTCGACGTGCCGGGCGCGATGCGCAGTGTGATCCGCGTCCTGGTGCACTACTACGGGTCCGCCGACCACGCTCCCGCGCACACCTACCTCGGCGAGGCGCAGGAGCTCCGTTCAGATCTAACGGCCGCTCAGTAACAATCAACGGGATGGCTGTTACGTTTGCCCAGAAGCTCGCCCGTCTGCCCCACTACGAGGCTGGGATGCACGAGGACGCCGCGCGCGAGGCGTTCGGCTCCGCCGACGTCGTCAAGCTGGCCTCCAACGAGTCTCCGTGGGGGCCGCACCCGGCGGTGGTCGAGGCGGTCGCCAAGGCCGCGAGCGGCCTGAACCGCTACCCGGACCAGCACGCGCGCCGTCTGCGCCGTCGGATCGCGGAGCGCTTCGATACCGACCCCGCGCGGGTCGCGGTCGGCAATGGCTCCTGCGAGCTCCTCCTCGCCGCCGCCGAGGCACTGTGCGAGCCCGGCGACGAGATCCTCTTTGCCTGGCCCGCCTTCTCCATGTACCCGCATCTGGCGGCCCTGTCCGGGGCGCGAGAGATCCGTGTCCCGCTCGCCGACGGCTACGTCCACGATCTCGATGCGATGCTGGCTGAGATCACCGCCGCCACGCAGCTCGTGTGCGTCTGCAACCCGAACAACCCGACGGGGACCCACATCCCCGCGGCGCGGATCGCCGAGTTCTGCGAGCGGGTGCCGGATCACGTCACGGTGGCGCTCGACGAGGCGTACATCGAGTTCCAGGCCAATGACGACCCAGATGCCAGCGTCGACTTGGTGGCCGAGTTCCCCAACCTGATCGCCCTGCGGACCTTCAGCAAGGTGTACGGGCTCGCCGGCCTGCGCTGTGGCTACGCGCTCGGCTCCGCCAAGTTTCGCGCCGCCGTCGACGCGGTCCGTCAGCCGTTCAGCGTCAACGAGCTGGCCCAGACCGCCGCCACCGAGGCGATCCTCCACGGCGACGACGTAGCCGAGCGAGTGGAGCGAACGATCGTCGAGCGGATCTTCGTCGAGGAGGGGCTGCGCGAGCTCGGCCTCGATCCTCCGGACTCGTCGGCCAACTTCTCGTGGATCCCGCTGGCCGACCACGACGAGGCCGAGGTGATTCAGAGTCTCGGTGAAGCCGGGATCGTCGTTCGCGGCGGCGAGGGGCTCGGCGGCCCCGGCCATCTGCGCGTCACGTACGGGACCCGGGAGGAGAACCAGCGCTTCCTCGACGCCCTTGCGGCCGCGATCTGAGCGATTTGCGCAATCCGCCCGACCGTGCTACAAACCCATGCAGATGAACCGCGCGAGCACGTCGGCTTTCTCGTTTGCTCCACAGGGGCTGCGCCGGGGTGCCTGGTTCTCGTATTGGCGATTTAGTTAGGCGTCCGGCCCGGCCGTTTTGGCCCGCTTAGCAGGAGAGCCCCGCCGGACGCCGTAGCTGCGCCCACGCGAACTTAGACTCTGAAAGGCTTGCAAGAACGATGATGATCGTGATGAAAGAAGGGGCGACCGAGGACCAGATCCAAGCGGTCGTCGAACGAGTGGAGTCGGTCGGCTGCTCCTCCCACGTCTCGAAGGGGGAGCTCCTGACCGTGGTTGGCGCGATCGGTGACCGCGACAGGGTGGCGGCGCTGGGGCTCGAGGGAGCCCCGGGCGTGGATCACCTCGTGCCGATCCTGAAGCCCTACAAGCTCGCCTCCGCCCAGTTCCGCAAGGGCGAGCGAACCGTGATCGACGTCGATGGGCGCAAGGTGGGTGGCGATCACTTCGCGCTGATCGCCGGCCCCTGCACCGTGGAGAGCCGCGACCAGACGCTCGAGGTGGCGCGGGTGGTGGCCGAGCACGGAGCGTCGATGTTGCGCGGGGGCGCCTACAAGCCGCGTACCTCGCCGTACTCCTTCCAGGGCCTCGGCGCCGAGGGCCTGCGCCTGCTCCAGGAGGCGAAGGAGGAGACGGGGCTGCCCATCGTCACCGAGCTGATGGACGTCCGCGACGTCGCCGACGTGGCCGAGGTCGCCGATGTGATCCAGATCGGGGCCCGCAGCATGCAGAATTACTCGCTGCTGTCGGAGGCCGGGCGCACCGGCCTTCCCGTGCTCCTGAAGCGCGGGCTCGCCGCGACCCTCGAGGAGCTCTTGATGGCGGCCGAGTACGTGCTCAAGGAGGGCAACGAGAACGTGATGCTCTGCGAGCGCGGCATCCGCACGTTCGAGACGACCTATCGGTTCACGCTCGACCTGCTGGCGATTCCCGCGCTGCGCGAGCTCACGCACCTGCCGGTTGTCGTCGATCCGAGCCACGCCGCCGGGCGGCGCGACTGGGTGCAGCCGATCTCGCTTGCGGCGGCGGCGGCGGGCGCCGACGGGATCATCGTCGAGGTCCACGACCAGCCCGACGAGGCGATCTGCGACGGTCCCCAGGCGATCGCCACCGAGCGCTTCGCCGACTACTCCAACCAGCTTCGCGTGGTCGCCGAGGTCGCCGGCAAGGAGCTCTCCACCGTCTGAGGGTGGGCCCAGCCAAACGATGAGAATTGCCGTCCTCGGCGTCGGGCTGATCGGCGGCTCGATCGGGCTGGCGGCGAAGCGGCGGCTGGGCGCCGAGGTATGCGGCTTCGATCCTGACCCGGCGGCCCGCGACCGCGGGCTGAAGCGCCAGACGGTCGACCGGATGGACGACTCGGTCGCTGGAGCGGTGGAGGGCGCCGAGGTGGTCTTCTGCGCGGCGCCCGTCGGGGCGCTTCCGGACCTGATCTCGAACGCGCTCGGGGCGAGCGACGAGCAGGTGGTGGTGACCGATGTCGGCTCCACCAAGGGAGCGCTGGTGCGAGCGGTCGCGAAGCCGCACCAGGAGCGCTTCATCGGCGGCCACCCCCTGGCAGGCGCGGAGACCGCCGGAGTGGAGAACGCGCGGGCCGACTTGTTCGAAGGGGCTCGCTGGTACCTGACGCCGACCGAGCGCTCGAGTGGGGTCCTGTACGACCGGCTCCAGCGCGCGATCGCTGACCTCGGCGCCCGTCCTCAGGCGATCGATGCCGAGACCCATGACAGGCTGATGGCGACGGTCAGCCATCTGCCGCACGTGATCGCCAACGTCCTCGTCCAGCAGGCGGCTGCGGCGTCGGCCGAGGAGTCCGAGCGCCTGCCCGAGGTTGGCCCGAGCTTTCGCGACACGACCCGCGTCGCGGGGGCGAACCCGCCGATCTGGGGCGACATCTTCGCCACCAACCGCGATGCGGTCGCGCGCGAGGTTGACGCTGTGTCCGAACGCCTGCACGAAGCCGCCGAGCTGATCCGATCGGGCGACGCGGAGCGGGTGGGTGCGTGGCACGGGGAGGCCCGGGAGCATCGCCGCCGCCTGCTCGAGGTCGACCTGGCCGGCGGCCAGCTCTACGAGTTGCGCCTCAGCGTCGAGAACCGGCCCGGGACCGTCGCCGAGCTTGCCCTGGCGCTCGGGCGCGCCGGGGTCAACATCGAGGACATGGCGCTCTATCCCGCGCCCGACATGCGCACCGGCGCGGTCTCGCTGTGGGTCGCCGGGGAGGGCGAGGCCGAGCGCGCGGCCGAGATCGTGCGCGGACTGGGCCACAACGTGTCCGTCTCGCGGTGACGCGCTTCGCCCCTTCAGGGCCGCTGCGCGGCTCGATCCAGCCTCCGCCCGACAAGTCGATCAGCCACCGGGCGGCGCTGATCGGGGCGATGGGGGAGGGGGTGACGGCGATCGAGGGCTACCTGGATGCTGGGGACACGCGGGCGACCCTCGCCGCCATCCAGAGACTTGGCGCGCAGCTCGAAGAGCTTGGTCCGTCGAGCGCGGCGGGGGACAGGGACCTGCGGGTGCGGGGGGTTGGGCTGCGCGGCCCGGGGGAGCGATTGGCTCCAGACGCCGGACCGGTCGCGATCGACGTCGAGAACGCCGGCACCTTGTTGCGCATCCTGCCCGGCTGGCTCGCGGGGCAGCGAACGGGCGCCTGGACCCTTGATGGAGACGAGTCGATCCGGCGCCGTCCGGTGGACAGAGTCGCCGAGCCCCTGCGGATGATGGGGGCCGGCGTGGAGTGCCGCGACCGGCGCCTACCGCCGCTCAGGGTCGAGGGATCGGCGCTTCACGGCCTCGTCTACGAGCTCCCGGTGGCGAGCGCCCAGGTGAAGTCGTGCGTGCTGATCGCGGGCCTGCTCGCCGAGGGCGAAACCGCCGTGGTCGAGCCTGCGGTCACTCGCGATCACACGGAGCGGATGCTGACCGCCGCCGGGGGGCAGGTCGAGGTCAGGGAGCTTCGGGCCACGGCGGCACAGCACAGCGGCCCGGTCCGGCGAATCGTCGTGCGTCCCGCGGAGCGTCTGTCGCCGGAGCGGATCTCGGTGCCCGGGGACTTCTCGTCCGCCGCCTTCGTCCTGGTTGCCGCGGCCGTAGTCCCTCGAAGCCGCGTCCGGCTCGAGCAGGTCGGCCTCAACCCGACCCGGGTCGGCCTGCTGGGCGTGCTCAACAGGATGGGGGCGGCGGTGGAGGTCGAAGAGGACCCGGCGCCCGGCGGCCCTGAGCCGCTGGGGGCGATAGTCGCCCGCCATGGCCCTCTCGCGGGAACTCGCGTCCATGACGACGAGGTGCCGCTGGCGATCGACGAGCTCCCGCTGGTGGCGCTCCTGGGCTCGTTTGCGGAGGGCAGGACAGTGGTCAGCGGGGCGGGGGAGCTGCGTCACAAGGAGTCCGACCGGATCGTGGGCGTGGTCGAGGGGCTCCGCGGGATCGGGGCCGAGATCGAGGCCACGGATGATGGATTCACGGTGCTCGGAACGGGCGGCCTTCGCGGGGGGAAGCTCGACGCTCGCGGCGACCACCGGATGGCGATGCTCGGCGCCGTCGCGGGGCTTGCCTCGCGTGACGGAGTCGACGTGGTCGGCGCGGAGGCCGCGGGCATCAGCTACCCGCGATTCGAGTCAGACCTGGCGTCGTTGCTCGAAGGGTCGGGCTAACGCAGGCTTGGGTGGCCCGCGCCCGGCCACGGCGCCAAGAGCAAGAGCAGTCGCGTGTCCTCGGTTGCGCGGACCTCGCGCCGCTCGGCGGGATCGAACGTGGCCAAAAGCCCTGCGCCCCCGCTATCGGATCCCCCACCGGGCTGGGTGATCTCGATCCGCCCGTCGACGACGAGCAGCCACGCCCGCTCGTGGACCTGATGTTCCTGCAAGAGCTCGCCCGCCGGAAGCTGGATGACGATCGCGCGACCCTCGGCCTCGGAATCCAGAACGGCCGGACTGTGTGGCTGTACGTCCAGCGTCGAGATGTCCCAGCTCCGCATTCGGTCAACTCTATCCTCACCCGCATGGTCATCGCCATCGACGGCCCGGCCGGGGCGGGCAAATCGACGGTCGCCCGGGCCGTCGCTCGCGCCCTGGGGATCGCCTACCTCGACTCTGGAGCGATGTATCGCTGCGCTGCCCTGGCGGCGTTGCGCTCAGACGCCGGCCTGGACGACGCGGCGGCGCTCGGCCACCTTGTCCGCGGGCTGCGCATCACGGTCACGGACGGACGCGTATCGCTCGAGGGCGAGGACGTGACCGAGGCCATCCGCGCCCCCGATGTCTCGGCGGCAGCGTCGCGAGTTTCGGTGCATCCCGAGGTTCGAGAGGCGATGGTCCAGCGCCAGCGGGCACTGATCGCCGCCGGCGACTACGTCGCCGAGGGCCGGGACATCGGCACGGTCGTCAGCCCCGACGCGACGCTCAAGGTCTTCCTCACCGCGAGCGATGCCGAACGAGCCCGGCGACGCGCCGCCGAGACCGGCGAGTCGCTGCCCGACGTCCGGGCTGCGCAATCGCTGCGGGACGCGCGCGACCGCGGACGCGAGCACGGCGCCCTGCGCCCCGCGGACGACGCCGTGGAGATCGACACCACCGGGCTCAGCCCCGACGAGGTCGCCGCTCGGATCGCGGACCTAGCCGCCCAGAGGGAAAGACAGCACTCATGACCGGCGACCGCTTTCCCCAGATCGCCGTGGTCGGCTTCCCCAACGTCGGCAAGTCGACCCTCGCCAACCGACTGGCCGGCGGGCGCGAGGCCGTGGTCCACAGCGAGGCCGGGGTGACCCGGGACCGCAAGACCCTCGATTGCGAGTGGAACGGCCGCCGCTTTCGCCTGGTCGACACCGGCGGGGTCGATCTCGCGGCGGAGGATTCGCTGTCCGTGGCGGTCCAGCGTCAGGCGAGAGAGGCGATCGCCGACGCCGATGCGGTGGCGCTGGTGGTGGATGCGCGCGCCGGCCTGCGGCAGGGCGACGCCGAGGTCGCCGAGATCCTGCGGCGCGGCGACATTCCGGTGGTCGTGGTGGCCAACAAGATCGACGAGCCCGGCGACGACTACCTGGCGGCCGACTTCCACCGGCTCGGCCTCGGCGACCCGCAGCCCGTCTCCGCCGCCCAGGGGCACGGGACAGGAGACCTGCTTGACCGACTGGCGGAGCTGCTGAAAGGTGGAGAGGCTCGGGCTAGCGACGAAGTCGCGGTAGATGTCGCGGTCATCGGTCGCCCCAACGTAGGCAAGTCCTCCCTCGTCAACGCCTTCCTCGGCACTGAGCGGGTCGTCGTCTCCGAGCTGGCCGGAACGACTCGCGACGCCATCGACACCGAGCTGGACTTCGACGGCCGCCGGCTGGTCCTGATCGACACCGCCGGCTTGCGACGTCGCACCAAGATCGCGGGCACGATCGCTTACTACGCTCAGCTGCGCGCCGAGCGGGCGGCCGGGCGCGCCGACGTGGCGCTCGTGGTTTGCGACGCCTCCGAGGGAGTCACCTCGGAGGACCTTCGGGTGGCCGAGCTCGCCATGCGCTCCGGCTGCGCGACGCTGGTGGCTTTGAACAAGTGGGACATCGGCGAGACCGACCTCGAGGACGCCACCGCGCGGCTCGCCAAGCGCCTCCGCCTCCGTCCGCCGGTCGTCACGTGCTCTGCGCTCACCGGTCGCAACCTGCCGAAGCTGCTCGAGCGTGCGATCGAGCTCGCCGATCGGCGCGCCCTCCGGATCCCGACGCCCGAGCTGAACCGCTTCGTCCAGGACCTGCTGGCCAGCAGGCCGCCGCCCCAGAAGCGGGGACGGCGCCTGCGCCTCTACTACGCCGCCCAGGTGGGCCGCCGCCCGCCGCGCTTCGCGATTCAGGTGAACGACCGGCGCCTGATCACCCGCGAGTGGGCGTTCCACCTCGAGAACCGGCTCCGCGAGGACTACGGCCTCCAGGGAATCCCGCTCGTGATCGACTTCATCCCCCACACCCGGCGCTCGCGCAGGGCCCGGCCCGGGCTGGCGGCGCAGTCTCAGTAGATGCGGGGATATAAGAGTCGCACGTGAAATTCTCTCGCCCCCGATGGTCGCGGCCCCGCTTGCCTCGCCTGCGGCGGCCGGGCTGGCTTCGACGCCAGCCAAGCTGGCCGCTCCTGAGGCCATCCCGGTTCGCATCCCTTACCGGGCGGCTGAAGGACGCGGGATACGCGGTCGAGGACGCCGCCTTCACCGCCGGGCGGGCGGTCCGCCGGTTTGCGGTTGCAGTCGCGCACGGATCCCGGGCGTTCTGGCTCGATCTCGACCGCCAAACCCGGCTGCACCTCGGGCTGGCGGGAGGTGCCGTGGTGGCCCTGGCCCTCCTTTGGTCGCTCGCGGTCCCGGCGCTGCCCTGCCAGGCGCCTGGTGGCGACTCCTGTCCGCCCGCCGATGACGCGATCCACCTCGTTCCCGACGACGCGCTCGCTTACGCCCACCTGAACGTTGACCCCGACACGGAGCAGTACGAGGACGCCACCGAAGCGCTCGCCCCCCTGCCGGGGATCACGAAGCAGGCGATCGCCCTCCTCCTGTCCCAATTCTCGGGGCCGAATGGCGCGCCGCCCGACTTCCAGCGCGACGTCGAGCCGTGGTTCGGGGGCGAGGCGGCGCTGGCGATCGTGCCGACCCGCGGTGCAAGCCCGGCCGAGGAGGTCCAGCTGCTCGAGGTGAGCGACGATGCTCGAGCGCACCAGTTTGCCGACTCCATCGCCGCCGGCACGCCGCGCTCGGTCACCTATCGGGACCAGGAGGTGCGGGTCGACCGGCGCGGGTTGGCCACCGCCTTTGTGGACGGCTTCCTCGTCATCGGATCCACGGCTGGCGTGCGGGAGTCGGTTGATGCGGCCACCGGTGCAAAGGACACCGGCTCGCTGGCCGATGATTCCAAGGCGAGCGCGGCGCGCGACGACCTGCCCGACAAGCGCCTCGCCGATGTCTATCTGTCGCCCGAGGGGATCTCGGAGCTCGTCGCTGACCCGCGCGGGCCGCTGGCCGCTCTTGCGTCAGTGATCAATCCAGACGCCAGCCAAGGAGCGGCCCTGGGGCTCGTGGCGCGCGACGACGGGCTCGAGGTGGCCGTGCGCTCCAAGCTCGCGCAGGGTCGCGCCAAGCGGCATCCGGGTTTCTTCTCGGCCTTCCCCAGCTTCGAGTCAGACTTGGCGGGCTTGCTCCCCGGCGACACGCTCGCGTACCTCGGTATCGGCGACCCTGGGCAGACGCTCGCGGCGCTGCTCGACCAGGCCAGCGCGACCGAGCCGGGGCTGGCGGCGGCAGTGGGCGACCTCCTCAAACGGGTGAGGAAGCTCGGAGAGGTCGACCTGGAGCGGGACCTCCTGCCCTCGCTGGGTGACGAGGCCGCCATCGCGCTGCAGCCGGCCCCGCGCGGCTCCCAGGCCCCGTTCCTCGAGCTGGTCGCGGCCGATGTCGATGCGGACCGGGCCGGCGAGGCGCTGGCCCGGCTTCAGGGCCCGATCACCCAGGCGCTCAATCCCTCCAAGTCTCTCCAAGCCCCGGTGGTGAGCCAGGAGGAAATCGGGGATCTGACGGCACACAGTGTTCGCCTGTCGCCCACCATCGATCTCACCTACGCCCTCGATGGCTCGACCCTGGTGATCGCGACCGACCCCGCCGCCGTGAAGCAGCTGGCGAGCGGGGAAGGCGGCCTCGACGAAGGGGAGCTGTACGACGCGGCGACCGACGGGCTTGGCGGCGATCGCTCCGTGCTCGGCTATCTGGACCTCGGAGGCCTGATCGCGCTCGGCGAGAGCGCCGGGCTCGCCGACGACCCCGCCTATGCGACCTTCGCCTCCGAGATCCACAAGCTGCGGGCTCTGGGCCTGGCGATCGAATCGAGCCCCGAAGAGCTCTCCACGGACGCTCGCCTGATCGTTGGAGCTGACGCGTCTGCAGGGCAAACGGTCAAGGCTCCGGAGGGGTTCGCGCCCCCTGACTGAGGCCAAAGTCGCCTGCGCCTTCGCTACAGTCGCGGCCGTGGGGGAGTTCCTGTTCACCTCCGAGTCGGTCACAGAGGGCCATCCGGACAAGATCTGTGACCAGATCTCCGACGGCGTCCTTGATGCGGTGCTTTCCGCCGACCCGCAAGCGCGCGTGGCATGCGAGTGCCTGGTCAACACCGGGCTCGTGGTGGTGGCGGGCGAGATCAGCACCGAGACGTACGTCGACATCCCCCGGGTGGCCCGCGAGACCCTGCGGCGGATCGGCTACGACCGGGCCAAGTACGGGTTCGACGCCGAGACCTGCTCCGTGATCACGGCGATCGACGAGCAGTCCCCCGACATCGCGCAGGGTGTCGACGTCGCCTACGAGGCCCGGACCGACCCCACCGACGAGGATCAGCTGGACCGGATCGGGGCGGGCGATCAGGGAATGATGTTCGGCTACGCGGCCCGCGAGACTCGGGCCCTGATGCCGATGCCGATCCAGATCGCGCACACGATCGCCCACCGTCTGGCTGAGGTTCGCAAGGCGGAGGTGATCCCGTATCTGCGTCCCGACGGGAAGACCCAGGTGACCGTCCGCTACGAGAACGGCCGTCCAGTGGAAGTGGTGAAGGTTCTGGTCTCCACCCAGCACAAGCCCGGCATCGACGGCGAGGCCCTGATCAAGCCCGATCTCTGGGAGCACGTCGTCGAGCCGGTTCTGCACGAGGAGTACAAGGAGTTGTTCACTGACAAGGACCTCTACGAGAGCTTCATGGTCAATCCGACCGGGAGATTCGAGATCGGTGGCCCGCAGGGCGACTGCGGTCTCACCGGTCGCAAGATCATCGTCGACTCATACGGCGGCGCCGCCCGCCACGGCGGGGGCTGCTTCTCCGGCAAGGACCCCTCCAAGGTGGACCGCACAGGCGCCTACGCGGGCCGCTACGTGGCCAAGAACGTGGTCGCAGCCGGGCTCGCCGACCGGTGCGAGGTCCAGGTTGCGTACGCGATCGGGGTCGCCCACCCCGTCTCCCTGATGGTCGAGACCTTCGGCACTGGGAAGCTCCCAGACCCCGATTTGACCAGGATCGTGCGCGAGGAGTTCGACCTCCGCCCCGGGGCCATCGTCCGCGATCTCGACCTGCGGCGGCCGATCTACCAGAAGACCGCCGCCTACGGACACTTTGGCCGCACCGACCGCGACTTCACCTGGGAGGGCACCGACCGGGTTGACGCCCTTCGCGCCGCGGCGGGCCTGGAGGTTGCCGGGGACCAGGCGGGCGCGACGGCGGACGTTTCCTAGCGGAACTGGGTCGGCGCGGTGGGCTCGTCCCCGAGCCCCGAGGTCGAACCGGCGTGCGTCGCCCGGTCGACCCGCTCCACGACGTCGCTGGGGTTGGCGACGCCGGCAAAGATGAAGTTGTAATCGTCGCCCGCAGCGGTGTCGAAGTCCACGTCGCCGACCTGCAGCATGCGCTGAAGCAGCGACTGGTTGTAGTTGACGTTCTGCACCCGCTCCAGCCGCGTCTCCTGGACCTCGTGGGCGATGATCCCCCGCTTGATGTGCAGTCGCCGGGTGGTGATCGTGTAGTGGGTCGTGATCCGCTTGATGAACCCGGCCAGGACGACGAGCGCAACTCCGATCACCGCCACCAGGCCGACCACGCCGGAGTCGTCGCTGACGATCGCGACGGCGAAGGCGGCGATCAATACGACCAGGAGCCCTTTGACGTAGAAGGCGAGGATTGAGCGCCACGACGGGTGCCCCGCGAACATCACCCGCTCCCCGGGTGCAAGCCTCAGCGCCACGTCGCAAGCTTATTGCCCCGCCTGCGGCGTCCGCCGCCGCGCCTAGCTTGCAGGTCGATGGCGATTGCGAAGGTAGAGCCGCTGACCACGGCCCGGGCGCTGCGCGGACCGTTCGACTACCGCCTGCCCGAGCGGCTGATCGGGGTCGGGGTCGGCACGGTCCTGCTGGTTCCGTTCGGCAGACGGCGGGTGATCGGAGTCGTGGTCGACATCGCCGAGTCGAGCGAGCTGGCACCCGATCGGCTAGCCGAGCCGATCGAAGCACTGGCGGCAGGTGCGACGCCCGAGCTCGTCCGCCTCGGCATCTGGGTGGCTCGCGAGTATTGCTCGACTCCGGCTCGCGGGCTGGAGCTGGTGCTGCCGCCCAGCGTGAGCCGAAACGGTGGGGTGGCGGGGCCAAGGCTCGAGACCATCGCCGCCGCCACCGAAGCGGGCCGGGCGGCACTCGGCGGGAAGGCGCGGCTCGGGCGACGCCAGCGTCGCGCGCTGGAGAGGCTGGCCGGCGAGCGCTCAGAGGCGGTCGAGCTTACGTCGCGGACGCTGGAGGCGGACGACGGAGTCGACTTGCGGACGCTCGAGCGCCTCGAGGCTCGGGGGCTGGTCAGCCTGCGCCGCGAGCAGCGTTCGCGGAGGCCGCGCGTTGTGGACGTCGGCGCCCCGTCGAGCCGGCCGTCACTGTCCGCCGAGCAGGGGGCGGCCCTTCACGCGGTCATCGCCGCGATGGACGGGGCCCCCAGTCGTGAGCACTTGCTGCACGGGGTCACTGGATCGGGCAAGACGGAGGTTTATTTGGCGGCCACGGAGGCGGCGCTCGAGCGAGGGAAGGGAGCGATCGTCCTCGTTCCCGAGATCGGGCTCACGCCCCAAGCGATCTCGCGGTTCGCGGCGCGCTTCGGGGATCGAGTGGCGCTGCTTCACTCGCGCCTCGCGGCGGGCGAACGCCGCGACGAGTGGGAGCGCCTTGCCTCGGGCAAAGCGCTCATCTGCGTGGGCCCGCGTTCGGCGGCCTTCGCTCCGGTGCGCGAGCTGGGCCTGGTGGTCATCGACGAGGAGCACGACGCCTCCTACAAGCAGGAGGGCGATCCACGCTACGACGCGCGCGAGGTCGCCCGCCACCGGGCGGGCGAGGCGCAGGCCGCGTTCCTGGCGGGAAGCGCCACCCCCCGGCCGGAGAGTTGGCTGGGCTTGCCACGGCTCGAGCTGCCGTGTCGGGCTGACGGCCGCGAGCTGCCGCCCGTCGAGGTCGTGGACATTCGCAGTGGCTCGCCCCGGTGGGGCCCGCTTCATCCCCGCACCACCGAGGCGCTGGCTGAGGTCCGCGAGGCGAAGGCCAAGGCGATCGTGCTTCTCAACCGGCGCGGCTGGGCCCCATTCGTTTCCTGCCGGGCCTGCGGTCACGCCTTCCAGTGCCCGGACTGCGAGGTCTCGTTGGTCCTCCACAAACGCGAGGAGCGCCTTCGGTGTCACCACTGCGGTCACGCCGAGCCGGTTTCGGTCTCCTGCCCCGCGTGCGGCTCGGTTGCCCTCGCTCGCCACGGTGCCGGCACCGAGCAGCTGTCCACCCTGCTCGGCGAGGCGGTGGCGCCCCTCCCCGTGTTCCGACTCGATTCGGACAGCGTCGCGGGCGGGGGCGGTCACCTCGAGATCCTGCGCCGCTTCGATGAGGCGGAGTCGGGCGTTCTGGTTGGCACCCAGATCGTGGCCAAGGGGCACGATTTCCCCGATGTCGTGCTGAGCGTGATGCTCGACGCGGATGCGTCGCTTCGCTTCCCTGACTTCCGGGCGGAGGAGCGCACCTTCGCCCTAATGGCCCAGCTCGCTGGGCGCAGCGGCCGCGGCGAGCGGGGGGGACGAGTGCTCGTCCAGACCCTGGCACCCGAGGCCGCCGCCATCCGCCATGCGGCCGCTCATGACACTCACGGCTTCCTCGCCGGGGAGCTCGAGCGGCGTCGTGCGCTTCGCTATCCGCCCTTCTCGCACCTGATCCGAATCGAGCTGACTTCGACCGAGGCCGGGCCGGCCCGGGCGGCCGCGGACGGCGTTCGCCTGGCGTTGGAGGGTGGGCTGCCCGCGGGCACTGAGCTCCTGGGGCCGGCGCCCCGCTTCCGGCTGCGAGGTCGCCACCGCCACCAGCTTCTGCTCAAGGCAGAGGACCGCGCGGGGGCGGTGGCCGCCGTTGGCGGCGCGGTCGAGCGGCTTGCGGAGGGCCGCGGGCTGCGGGGCGCGGCGGTGAGCGTCGACGTCGATCCGCAGTAAGCGGGCGGTCGCGAGGGGCACCACTAGACTCGCGTCGATGAGCGATTCTCCGGACACCGCGACGCTTCGGGAGGAATCGGTGAACCCCGAGGGCCCCGGCGACGATGCGGTTGCCGAGCTCGATCCCCAGACGCGCGAGCGCCGGGCGGCGGCCCTCGCCCAGCTACGGACCTTCGGCGACCCGGTGCTGAAGTCGCCGGCTGCGGAGCTCGCGAGCTTCGGGCCCGAGCTCGAACGCGAGGCGGCGCACATGGTTTCGATCATGCGCGACGCCCTGGGCGTCGGCCTGGCGGCGACCCAGCTCGGGATCATGCACCGGCTGCTCGTCATGCAGGCGGGCCTCGACGCCACCCCGACGGCGATCGTGAACCCGGAGCTGGAATGGCTCTCGGACGAGCTCGCGGTCGCCGAGGAGGGTTGTCTCAGCCTGCCGGGCATCACGGTGGACGTCGAGCGGCCGCTGTATGCGCGCGTGCGAGGCCACGATGTGCATGGAGAGTCGCTTTTGGTCGAGGCCTCGGGTCTCGAGGCCCGCGTCCTCCAGCACGAGATCGACCATCTCGACGGGGTGCTGATCCTCGACCGAACGGAGCGCGAGCAGCGAAAGGGGGCGCTGCGGGCGTTGCGGGAGGGGACCACCTACAGCCCGCCGTCAGACGAAGACGTGTGAGGACGGTCTATCTCGGGACCTCCGAGTTCGCCGTCACGGTCCTGCGCCGCCTGGCCAATTCGCCCCACCGGCCGGTGCTCGTCGCCACGCCGCCCGATCGTCCTCGAGGGCGTGGACGCAAGCTTGCTCCCCCGCCCGTGGCGGCTTCCGCCGCCGAGCTGGGCATTGAGCTCCATCAGACATCCCGGGTCAGCGAGCCCGGCTCGGTGGAGCGGATCCGCACGGCCGGTGCCGAGGTTGGGGTCGTGTGCGAATTTGGACAGCTGATCCGCGAGCCGCTGCTATCCCGGCTGGAGATGCTCAACGTGCATCCGTCGCTGATTCCCCGGTGGCGTGGGGCCGCCCCGATCGAGCGGACGATCATGGCGGGGGACGCGGAAACCGGGGTGACGGTCATGCGGGTCGAGGCGGGGCTCGACTCCGGAGCGGTCGCGCTCGCCGAGGCGGTGCCGGTGGAACCCTCCGACGACTACGGGACCCTTTCGGCACGCCTTGCGGAGGTCAGCGGTGAGCTGATCGTTCGGGCCTTGGACCTACGCGCCGCCGGGGGGCTCGAGTTCACCGAGCAGGACGACTCGCGGGCCACCTATGCCGAAAAGATCTCACCGGGCGAGCGCCGCCTGGATCCGGCGCATCGGGCCATCGACCTCGAGCGGACGGTGCGGGCGCTCAACCCCCACATCGGCGCGTACCTGGAGCTGGACGACGGCCGGCGGCTGGGCGTCGGGGCGGCCTCGGCCGAGGGCGGGTCGCTGCCTGTCGGACGGCTCGCCGTCGACGGCCTCGCGCTGCGGCTCGGCTGCGGCGAGGGACTGCTGCGGCTCGATGTGGTCCAGCCTCCCGGGAAGCGCCCGATGGCCGCGGAGGCCTATCTGCGCGGTCACCCGCCGCCGAAGGTGGCGGCGTGACCTCGGCGGCGGTTACGATCCCAGTGCCCGTGGACCCCCGCTCGAAAGAGGGAGGGCCGACGCTTCAGCGCCCCGAATGCCCCGGCTGCGGCGAGCCCTGGCTGCGCCCGACTCAGCTACCGGGGCGATACCGCTGCGTCTATTGCCTGCAGCGCTTCGAGCTGGTCTCGGGATGCCCGAACTGCGGGGAGCACCAGACGATCGCCCGCACGAGCACTTCCGAGGACATGCTCTGCCAGCATTGCGGCGCCTCCATGCTGAGGTCGATCTGATCGAGGCTGCCACCGACAAGTCCCCCGCCGCCTCGCCCCGGGAGCTGTTCGCGGGTAGGCGCGTTGCGCCGTCGATCCTCTCGGCCGACTTCTCCCGGCTCGGGGCCCAGATCGACGAGGTGATGGCCGCCGGCGCGCGGCTGATCCACGTCGACGTGATGGATGGTCATTTCGTGCCACCGATCACCATCGGGCCGCTGGTCGCGGGCTCGATCGCCGACCAGGTGCACGACGCGGGCGGCGCACTGGACGTTCACCTGATGATCGAGCGTCCGGCCGAGCAGGTGTCCGAGTTCGCGCGCGCGGGCGCCGATTGCATCAGCTTCCATTTCGAGGCCGACCCCCATGTCCACCGCACCCTCGGGGCGATCCGGGACGCCGGTTGCCTGGCGGGCCTGGCGCTGAACCCGGGGACGCCGGCCGAGTCGGTCACGGAGCTCAACGACTCGGCCGACGTGATTCTCTGCATGTCCGTGAACCCCGGCTGGGGCGGCCAGCCGTTCATCGCTTCAGCACCCGACAAGGTCGCGAGGCTGCGCGGCCTCGCCCCCGGCCCAGTCATCGAGGTGGACGGCGGCGTTGATGCGGAGACGGTCGGCGGCGTGGCTCAGGCGGGAGCCAGCCTGTTCGTAGCCGGGTCCGCCGTGTTCGGAGACCCGGAACCGGCGGAGGCGTACCGCCGAATCGCGGCCGCCGCCCACGCCACGTAAAGCGGTTTGGGCTAGCGACGCAGTCGCGGTAGCTACGTGTGGACCTGCCGGGTCAGGCCGGCGCCCTAACCCGGCGCGTCCGGCTTCGCCGGATGACCGGTCGCCTACGGCTCCCTGGTAGGCGAAGCCGAGGCTTCCGCCGGATTATGTTTAGCCGGCTTCGTCCGCTGCCGCAAGGCGGGCTTCGATCTCCTGCGGCGAGCCGGGCTGGACCACATCCTCCGGGCGGGCCCGCGGGAGGCGGTAGAGCAGGTAGAGCAGCCCACAGAGAAGAGCCGCCGCACCGGCATATCCGACCTCGACCCGACGGAACTCGTCGAGCACCGGCAACAGGTTCCAGGCGACGAACGCAAGCGCGCAACCGACCCAGCAGGCGGCCGCGCGGCGCACCTGGCCCTGCGCCAGCGCCGCCTGGTTCAGGGTGACCGCCGCGAGGTAGGCGCCCATGCCCGCGGTGACGATCAGCAGACCGACGCGGTCATACTCGAAGTTATCTCCGAACGCGAGCTGCATCAGCTCGGGACCGGCGATCAACACGACCAGCGCCACCACAGCCGCGAACGCAGCGATCGCGGCGATGGTCAGCCGGACTGAGAGCCGGAACGCCTGCGCGTGGCGCGCGTCGGCGCTGGCGCGCAACCGGGTCAGGTGTGGGAGCAAACTGGTGGCGACCGCCTGAAAGAGGACGAGCGGCGCCCGCGCGATCATCAGCACGTTGAAGATGTATCCGGCCGCAGCCGCTCCCTCGGAGCCCTTGACCAGCAGGGGCCCGGCGTTCAGCAGGGTCTGCTCCGAGACCATGATCAAGAGCACCGCTGCGGCGAACCCGCCACCGGCGGCCAGGGTGAATTCCGCCTGGCTCGATGGCTGCGGAGGCGCGGCGCGGCCCCGGGCCGCGGCTCCACGCGCAAAGGCGAGCGGAACGACCGTGAGGCTGAGCAGCGGGGCAGCGACGATCCCCAGCGCGACCGCCGTTTGGCCGCTGGCGATGCCTATGGCCACCGCGAGCGCGAACGAGACGCGGGCCGTGGACTCGGCGAGTAAGAGGACCGCGTAGAGGGAGAAGCGCCGGCTGCCCGCCAGAAAGCCCCGGGCAAAGAAGCTCGCCGCGAAGGCGAGCGTGGCGGTCACGAAGATCCAGTACAGGGTCTCGTTGCCCGACAGGAGCCGGTCCTGGATCGGGTCCCGCAAAACGAGGGCGCACAGCCCGAAGGCGGCGGCCAGGCCGAGCTGGATCCTGGCTGCGACACGAAGCGGCTGGCCGATTGCTTGCCCGCCGGCCTGTCGCTCGGCGATCGTTCGCGAGAGCAGCTGCTCCACGGGCCTGAAGAGGGTGGAGATGGTGACGAAGACCGCCGACCAGAGGACCACCACCTCGCCGTAGTCGACCGGGTCGAGATTGTGGGAGGCGAGCGAGAAGTAGACGTAGGTGAGCAGGCCGGCGGAGCCGATGCCGATCGAGAGCAACCCGGCAGCCCGGCCGAAGCGCCTCGCCTCCGCCTCCGCTACCTCGCGCGCCATCGGTGGGGCACCTTATGCGGAGACCCGGAGGGCGGCCGCGAGGGCGTACAATCCTGGTTGACTGACCAGTCAATCAGCCCTGGCGGCCTACGATCTCCCAGATGCCCAACGTGGTCACACAAGAGGACCGGCTGCACCTCCAACGGGCGCTGGAGCTGGCCGAGGGCGGTCGCGGCAGGGTCAGCCCGAACCCGCTGGTGGGGGCGGTCCTGGTGCGGGACGGCGAGCCGATCGGCGAGGGCTTCCACGCGCGCATCGGCGGCCCCCACGCCGAGGTGGCGGCCCTGGAGGACTGCCGCGCCAGGGGAATCGACCCCGTCGGTGCGACGCTGTACGTGACGCTGGAGCCCTGTGCCCACCACGGGCGCCAGCCACCCTGCACGGGAGCCATCCTCGCCGCCGGGGTGGCGCGCGTCGTGATCGCCTCGGAGGATCCGAGCGAGAAGGCGAACGGTCGCGGCCCCGGGATCCTGCGCGACGAGGGCGTCGAGGTCGAGCTGGCCAACGGGCCGCAAGCGGCGGCAGCGCGCCTCCTGAATCAGGCGTTTCGAAAGCACGCTCGCACAGCCCGCCCGCTCGTGGTCCACAAGGCGGCCCTCAGCCTGGACGGCCGAGTGGCAAGCGCGAGCGGCGACTCACAGTGGATCTCCGGCGAGGCCAGCCGTGCACTCGCTCACCGCTGGCGAGCCGAATGCGACGCTGTCTGCGTCGGGATTGGCACCGCGCTGGCCGACGATCCGCTGCTGACCGCGAGGCCGGTCACGGCGGAGGACGATCTCCGTCAACCCACCCGGGTCGTGTTCGACTCCGAGGCCCGCCTGCCGCGGAGCTCCCGCCTCGTCGGCTCCGTTGGTGAGGCACCGCTGATCGTGGTCGTCTCCACGGCAGCCACGAGCGAGCGGACGGAGGCGCTCCGAAAGTCCGGGGCGGACCTGATCGTCTGTGACGGCGAGCCGCCGGCCCGGGTCTCCGCGGCGCTCGCCGAGCTCGGTCGTCGCGGCATCACCTCGCTACTCCTCGAGGGGGGCCCGACTCTGGCCGGCTCCTTCCTCGACGCCGGCGAGATCGACGAGCTGCGCCTATTCATCGCGCCCTTGGTGCTTGGCGGCACCGGCGCCAGGCCGCTCGCCGGAGGCGAGGGCGTCGCCCGGATCGCCGATGCGACGCCGGCCCTGGCAATGGAATGGGCGCGCTCGGGCGAGGACCTGCTGGTTCGCGCCCGCCTGCGGGAGTGGTGAGCGATGTTCACCGGCATCGTTCGCGAGATCGGCAGGGTCGAGGAGCTGGAGCGAAGCGAGCGAGGTGCGCGCCTGCGCATCAGGGCGAAGCTTGCGGCCGAGCTGGGGGAGGGTGACTCGGTGTCGGTCAGCGGTGCGTGCCTGACCGTGGCGTCGGTCACCGACGGCGCCTTCGAGGCCGACGTCGGAAACCAGACTCTGTCGGTGACCACCCTGGGCGAGCTCGAGCCCGGAGCCCCCGTCAACTTGGAGCTGCCGCTGCGCGTGGGAGACCCCCTGGGCGGCCACCTCGTCCAAGGGCACGTCGACGGCACGGGCGAGGTCATGGCTGCGCGGGCGGACGGCTTTGCCCGGCGCCTGCGGCTCGCCGCGCCGCGCGAGCTCGCGCGGTTCATCGTCGAGCGTGGCTCGGTCACCGTCGACGGCGTCAGCCTCACGGTTTCCGCCCTCGCCGACGATGGCTTCGAGGTGTCTCTGATCCCGGAGACCCTGGAGCGGACCACGCTCGGAGAGCTTGCCAACGGCGGCCAGGTCAACCTGGAGGTCGACGTGATCGCGCGCTACGCGGAGCGGCTCGTGCAAGGCTTTGAGGAGGAAAGGAGCTAGATGGCTGAGAGCGCTTTTGCGCCCATTGAAGAAGCGATCGAGGAGATCCGCAGCGGCCGGATGGTGGTCGTCTGCGACGACGAGAATCGCGAGAACGAGGGCGACCTCACCCTCGCCGCCCAGTTCGCGACCCCCGAGGCGATCAACTTCATGGCTATGTATGGGCGGGGGCTGGTCTGCCTGGCGCTCACGCCGGAGCGCTGCGACGAGCTGGAGCTCGACCTGATGGCGGCCAAGAACGAGTCGGCCTTCCACACCAACTTCACGGTTTCGATCGAGGCGGCGGAGGGGGTGACGACCGGCATCTCGGCCCACGATCGCGCCCACACGATTCAGGTCGCGATCGATCCCACCACCAAGCCGGACGGGCTCGTCCAGCCGGGACACGTGTTCCCGCTGAAGGCGAAGGACGGAGGCGTGCTGGAGCGGGCGGGCCAGACCGAGGCGGCCGTCGACCTGACCCGGCTGGCCGGCCTGATCCCATCCGGCGTGATCTGCGAGATCATGAACGAGGACGGGACGATGGCCCGGGTGCCCGACCTGGTCCCGTACTGCAAGCGCCACGGGCTGAAGATGATCACGGTCGCCGATCTGATCGCCTACCGGCGGCGGACGGAGAGGCTGGTGGAGCGAGTCGTTTCCACGCGGCTTCCCACGGCCTTCGGGGACTTCACCGCGGTCGGTTACCGCTCGCTCGTTGACGACAAGCACCATCTGGCCATGGTCATGGGCGACGTCCGCGGCAAGGAGGACGTGCTGGTGAGGGTCCACTCCGAGTGCCTCACCGGCGACGTGTTCCACTCGCTGCGCTGCGACTGCGGCGAGCAGCTGGAGGCCGCGCTGGCGATGATCGAGACCGAAGGCGCCGGCGTCCTGCTCTACCTCTCCCAGGAGGGACGGGGCATCGGCCTGCTCAACAAGCTTCGCGCCTACAGGCTTCAGGAGGACGGGTTCGACACGGTGGACGCGAACCTGAGGCTCGGGCTGCCGGCCGACCTGCGCGATTACGGGATCGGCGCACAGATCCTGGTCGACCTGGGGCTGACGAGCATCCGCATCCTGACCAACAACCCAAGGAAGATCCACGGCCTGGAGGGATACGGGCTGTCGGTCGCCGATCAGGTCCCGATCCAGGCTGTGCCCAACCGGCACAACGAGGATTACCTGCGAACGAAGCGGGAGCGCCTCGGCCACACCCTGCATCACCAGGGCCTGCCGCTCGACGAGGAGATGATTCACGCGGAGCACCGACAGGAGGTCGAGCGCGAGGCACTGGGGGCCAAGGAGTCCGAGCCAGAGGATGGCTAGTCCCGGCACCGACCCCGCCGCCCCCGGACAAATCCGAGCAAGCTCGGATCAACGGTCGCCTTCGGCTCCCTTGGAGGAAGCGGCGGGCTTTTCTGATGATGAGCGGAAGCGGCTGGGAAGAAGCGAGTTCGCCGTCTGCGTTGGGACCTTCTACGCGGACCTCGCCGAGCGGCTCGTCAACGGCGCCGTCGAGGGCTTTTCCGCGGGCGGGGTCAGCGCAGCGTCGGTGCACACGTTCGAGACCCCCGGTGCCTTCGAATTGCCCTTAGCGGCGAAATGGTGCGCGGAGTCGGGCCGCTTCGCGGGCGTGGCCTGCCTGGGGGCGGTGATCCGTGGCGAGACCGACCATTACGAGTACGTCTCGGCGGAGGCGGCGCGGGGCATCCAGCAGGTTCAGCTCCAGACGGGGGTTCCCTGCGCTTTCGGGGTGATCACGTGCGAGACGATGGAGCAGGCGCTGGCACGCGCCGGAGGGGACAAGCGCGATCAGGGCCGAAACGCCGCCGTCGCCGTGCTCCGGATGGCGCTGATTCGCGAGGCCCTGGGGTAGCTCCCCGCTACCATCCCCGCGCGATGGCCAAGGTGTGCTTCAGCTGCGGCAAGGGGCCGGCGTTCGGGAACTCGCGCAGCCATTCGATGGTCGCGACCCGGCGACGCTTCAACCCCAACCTCCAGAAGGTCCGAATCCAAGACGGGGCGCGAGCCCGCCGGGTCTATGTGTGCACGCGCTGCCTGAAGTCGAACAAGGTCACTAAAGCCGCCTGACCGACCGGCGCAAGAGTCGTCGCTAGCCCGGGCCAGGGATAATCCGGCCGTAGTGCCCGATACCTCGATCGAGCGGTTTCGGCGGGTGGTCGAAGCCGCCTACGCCCACCTCGAGCAACGCCGCCAGGAGGTCAACGACCTGAACGTGTTCCCGGTGGCCGACGGCGACACCGGGGACAACATGGCGCTGACCATGAGCGCCGTGATGAGCGAGCTCGACCGCCTCGACGGGCAGCCGATCGACAAGCGCGCCCGGGAGGAGATCGTCCATGCGGTCGCCCGGGCTGCTCTGATGGGCGCGCGCGGGAACTCCGGCGTGATCCTCAGCCAGATCGTTCGCGGGGCAGCCGAGGAGCTGGCCAGCCGCCCGGGGGAGCTGGTCGATCCGGTGCTGGTCGCCGCGGCGTTCGCGAGCGCCGCCGACGCCGCCTACGAATCGGTGCGCGACCCCGCCGAGGGAACGATGCTGACCGTGATCCGCGAGATGGCGCACGCGGCGTCGCAGCACCTGGCGCACACGGATCGCCAGCGGCTGTCTTCGCGGGCGGACGACTCCGAGCAGGACGAGCTCCTGGCCACGGTGCTCGCGGTGGCCGCCCGGGCGGGCGAGGAGGCGGTCCAGCGGACGCCCGAGCAGCTCGACGTGCTGGCGGAGGCCGGTGTGGTCGACGCAGGGGCGTACGGTCTGGTCTTGATCCTGGCCGGGATCGTCGCCGGGTTGCGCGGCGAGGTGGACGCGGTCCCGGAGGTCGCGCACCACGAGCCCCCCCGGGAGACGCGACCCCACCACTTCGACAGTCGCTTTCGTTACTGCACGAACTTCATCGTCACCGGCCGGGGGCTCGACGCGCGCTTCTTCGTCAAGCATTTGGAGGAGATCGGTGACTCGGTGCTGGTGGTCGGCGACCAGGCGACCTTGAAGGTCCACCTGCACACGGACGAGCCCGAGGTCGCTGTGGCGGTGTTCGAGCAGGCAGGCGACGTGCAGCGGCTCGACGTCGGCGACATGCGCGAGCAAATAGAGGCGCGCGAGCGCCGTCTGGCGCCTGCGCGTACCGGCGTGGTGGCTGTCGCCGCCGGCGGCGGCCTGAAATCGCTGTTCGAGGCGCTCGGGGCCCGCGTGGTCGACGGTGGGACGACGCTCAATCCCTCCACCTACGAGATCCTGGCTCAGATCCACGAGGTGTCCGCCGACGAGGTGCTGGTGCTTCCCAACTCGCCGAACGTGATCCTGGCCGCGCAGGAGGCGGCGAAGCTGTCCGAGAAGCCGGCTCGCGTCGTCGGCTCCCTCTCCCAGCAGGCGGCGCTGGCGGCGCTGGTCGAGCTCGATCCCGAGCGGACCGCTGCCGAGAATGGGGAACGCCTGGAGGCCGCGCTCCAGGAGATCCACTGGGGCGCGGTCGCGCCGGCCGCACGCCCGGATCCTCAGGGCCGGTTCGTGCGCGGCGATGCCGTCGGGTTCGCGGGGGAAGAGGTCGTGGCCTGGGGAGGAGCAGGCTCGACCCTTGCGGCGATCATCGAACGCCTTGCCGATGACGTCGAGATCGTCACCGTGATCGAAGGGGAGGATGCTCCGATCCCGCTCGAGCAGCTGCCGCTCGAGCTCGCCGAGGGGGTGGAGCTGGAGCTCCACCGAGGCGGCCAGCCGCACTACTGGTGGCTCATTGCTGCGCAATGAGACATGAACCCCGGGGACTTCGTCCCTAGCCCCAGCCGATGAGCGCGCTGTTGGACGAAGTCCTCGAGGCGCACGGAGGGCTCGAACGCTGGCGGGCGGCGCGCAGCGTTCAGGCCCGGGTGCGCTCGGGCGGGCTGCTGCTGCGAACGCGAGTGCCTGGGAACCGCTTCGCGGACTACCGGCTCACGGTGGAGCTCGATCAGCCGCGAGCGGTGATGGACCCGTTCCCGGAGCCCGGACAGCGCGGAGTGTTCGACCGCGGCGAAGCGCGGATCGAAGGCGAGGGGAGCGAGGTGCTCGCCTCCCGCGCGGACCCGCGCCCCGCATTCTTCGGTCGTGCAGGGCTGCGCCGCAACGTCCGCTGGGACCCGCTGGACTCGACTTACTTCGCTGGCTATGCGATGTGGAACTACCTGACTACGCCACTACTGCTGACGCGGGACGGCGTGCGCGTCGCCGAGGGAGCGCGCTGGCGAGAAGCAGACCAGGAATGGCGCCGCCTCGAGGTCGATTTCCCCACCGACCTCGACACGCACTCCGCACACCAGACGTTCTACGTGGACTCGTCGGGGTTGATCCGCCGCCACGACTACACGGCCGAGGTCGTCGGCGGATGGGCGAGGGCGGCCCACCACCTGAGCGAGCATCGCCAAGTCGATGGCCTCACCTTCCCGACCCGCCGGAGGGTACGGCCGATCGGGGTCAGAAACCGCGCCCTCCCTGGGCCGACGCTGGTCTGGATCGAGCTCGACGCACTCGGGATCCAGAAGGGGTAGCGTCTCGGCCGTGTCGAAGCCGACCCTCTGGCACATCGAGATCTCGCACTACAACGAGAAGGCTCGCTGGGCGCTCGACCACAAGGGGATCGAGCACGAGCGCAGGGCCCCGACCCCCGGCGCACACATGGTCGTGGCGCTCTGGCTGACCCGGGGCCGCAGCAAGACGTTCCCGCTGCTCCAGCTCGACGGCGAGGCCATCGCTGACTCCACGGCGATCATCGCTGAGCTCGAGCGCCGATATCCCGACCCACCCCTCTACCCCGAGGATCCCGATGAGCGCCGTCGGGCACTGGAGCTGGAGGAGTTCTTCGACGAGGAGTTGGGTCCCCACACGCGCCTGCTCGCCTTCCACGAGGCGACGAAGGACCCGGCGGTCGTCGAGCGCTTCACGGTCGACCTGCTGCCTGGTCGCCTGGCCGGCATTGGGCCAGTCCGCGCGGGGGCGATGCGCTTCTTCTCAACGTTCGCGGCCCTTCGCTACGGGGTGAAGAGCGATCGCCGGGCGGAGCTCGCGAGGGCCAAGATCCTGGCGGCGCTCGACCGACTCGAGTCCGAGCTCGGTCCGGGCGATTACCTCGTCGGTGACGGCTTCACCGTCGCGGACCTCACGGCTGCCTCGCTGCTCTTTCCGTTGGTGCAGCCGCCGGAGGGACCCGCGCTTCCCCCAGCGCCCGAGGCATTGGAGCGCTTCCGTGCTCCCCTCAAGGAGCGTCCCGGGTATCGGTGGGTGGAGCGGATGTTCCAGGGGCACCGCAAGCGGGTCCGAGCTAGCGACGAAGTCGCGGTCGGGGCGAAGGGGCCTGCCGGGTAAGGCCGGGGCCCAAGCCCGCCGGACACGAAGGCGAAGCCGAGGCTTCCGGCGGATTGATTTAGTTCACCTCGACTACGGCTTCGACCTCCACCGGGGCGTCGAAGGGCAACTCGGCCGCTCCGATCGCCGAGCGGGCGTGACGTCCCGCCTCGCCCCACAACTCGAGGATCAGCTCCGAGAAGCCGTTGATCACAGCGGGCATCTTGCTGAAGCCCGGCGAACAGTTGACCAGGCCCAGCGCCTTCACCCAGCCGCTGACACGGTCGAGCTCGCCCAGCTCCCCCTTCAGCGAGGCGAGTATCGCGAGCCCGGTGAGGCGCGCCGCCTCGTAGCCCTGCTCGACCGTGAGCTCATCGCCCACCTTGCCGCGCATCAGCACCTCGGAGCCGTCGGTGGGCAGGTGGCCGGACACGTAGCCGATCCGGCCGCTCACCCGGACCAGGTCGAACCTGAACTCCACCCCAGCCGGAGCGGCGAAGGGTCTCGGCAGCGTCAAGCCCAGCTCCGCCAGCCTCTCCTCGATCCGGCCCATGGCGGCGAAACATAGTTGGCTAGGCTGCCCTCCGGACAACGGTCGAAAGGGGAAGCCGTGACAGATCTCGACCTCGAGACGCTTGCGAGTCGATTTGAAGGACAGCTCGTGGGTCCGGACCATCAGGGCTACCACGAGTTGCGTCAGGTGTTCAACGGGATGATCGACCGCCGTCCCGCGGTGATCGCGCGGTGCGAGAGTGGCGATGACGTCGCGGCCGCCGTGGACTTCGCCCGCACCGAGGGCCTGCCGCTGTCCGTGTACTGCGGCGGCCACGCGGTCACGGGCCACGCGGTGTGTGAGGGGGGCGTATGCGTGGATCTGCGTCCCATGAACCGAATCGAGGTCGATCCCGACGCGCGCTCGGCGCGGGTCCAGGGCGGGGCGGTGTGGGGCGACGTCGACGCCGCCACCCAGGAGCATGGGCTGGCGATGACCGGTGGCCGGAACTCGACGACCGGCGTCGGCGGGCTCGCGCTCGGCAGCGGGTCGGGCTGGCTGGAGCGGAAGCTCGGCCTCACCTGCGACAGCCTGCGCTCAGTCGAGATCGTTACTGCCGATGGGAACAGGCTGACGGCTTCGGAGTCGGAGAACGCCGACCTGTTCTGGGGCACCCGCGGCGGCGGGGGCAACTTCGGAGTGGTCACGGAGTTCGAGTTCGAGCTGCAGCCGATGGGGCCGACGCTGCTGGGTGGGATGCTGATGTACCCGGCCCCGATGGCCGGGGCGGTGCTCCGTCACTTCCGCGATTTCATCGCCCAGGCGCCGGACGAGGTCTGTGGTGGCTGCGCGCTGATCTCCGCGCCGCCCGAGGAATTCGTCCCCGAACCGGTCCGCGGCCAGCCGGTGATGGGGATGGTTCTCTGCTACGCGGGTCCGTTCGCCGAGGCCGAGGAGGGCCTGAAGCCGCTGCGCGAGTTCGGCCCTCCGGCCATGGACATGGTGCAGCCGATGCCGTATGTGGCCGTCCAGCAGCTCATCGATCCTCCGAACCAGCCCGGCCGGCGCAACTACTGGACCGCGGACTTCCTCGCCCAGCTTCCCGACGAGGCGATCGACCTGCTCTGCGAGCACCATCTCACGAAGCCCTCGCCACTCAGCCAGATCCTTGTGCTCCCCGGCGGCGGCGCGATCTCACGCGTCCCGGACGATGCGATGGCCTTCGGTCAGCGGCACGCCCCCTTCAACCTGCACATCATCTCGATGTGGCTCGATGCCGCCGACGACGACGTGAACATCACCTGGACCCGCGAATTCGGCGCCCGGATGAAGCCCTACACGACGGGTCGTGCCTACCTCAACTTCATCGGCGAGGAGGGCGAGGACCGGGTTCGTGCCGCCTTCGGTCCGGAGACCTACGCGCGGCTTCAGGCGCTCAAGGATCGCTACGACCCGACCAACCTGTTCCGCCTCAACCAGAACATCAAGCCCACGGGGCAGGTGAGCGACACGGAGCTCGCAGCGGCGCAAGCCTGACCGGCGGCGGGTGAGCCAGGGGGGTTCCGGCCCCGCGCCGCCGTAGCCTTGGAGCGATGAGCGGCGCGCCTGCGACCATTGGCGACCCCCGAAACGCGGCGGAGCCTGAGGCGCCGCGCGCGTTCGGGACCGGAGGGCAGCAGGACCGCGAGGGGCTCGGCTCGGTGGCGCTTCGCTCGGCGCCACGCCCGAGCATGCTCGACGCCCCGCTGACGACGCTCCGCGGCGCCGGCCCCAGGCTCGCCGCTGCCGCGGCCGACCTCGGGATCGCAACCGTTGGCGAGATGCTGACGCACGTCCCGCGCTCCTACCGGGACCTCGCTTCACCCCGTCCCCTCTCGGAGCTCGGGATCGGCGAGCAGGCGACGGTGGAGGTCGAGGTGCGCTCGGTGCGCCTGCGGCCGACGCGCCGTCGCGGCTTGGTGATCGTCGAGGCGACGGTGGCCGACGAGTCGGGCCCAGCGAAGGCGGTCTGGTTCAACCAACCCTGGCTGGCCGAGCGTCTGCAAGCGGGCACGCGGCTGCTGGCCCATGGAAAGCTCGACCGTTCCGGGTTCCGGGTCGAGGCACACGAGTTCGCGGACGTCGATGGCCCGACCGGGATCCACACGACGGGGCTCGTTCCTGTGCACCCCGCCTCTGAGGGGCTGCGAGCGCAACGGCTGCGAGAGTGGGCCTGGCAGGCGATGCCGCTGGCCCGCCACGCGCTGGAGCCGCTGCCGGCGGAGCTCCGCGCCCGCCGCCGCCTGGCGGGAGCCGGCGATGCGCTCGCGGTCGCGCACTTTCCGAAGGACCTGGACGAGGCGGAGCGGGCCCGGGAGAGGCTGGCCTTCGAGGAGCTGTTCCTGCACCAGGTGGCGCTGGCCGCTCGGCGCCGGGGACGTGAGGCACGGCGGCCGGGCATCGCCCTGGGTGACCGCGGCGAGTTGGTGACGCGCTGGCTCGGGTCGCTGCCGTTCGAGTTCACGGGCGATCAGCGGCGGGCCGTCGCCGAGATCGACTCCGAGCTGGGGTCCGAGCGCCCGATGCAGCGCCTGCTCATGGGGGAGGTCGGGTCGGGCAAGACCGTCGTCGCGGCGTACGCCATGCTGCGCGCCGTCGAATCCGGCCATCAGGCGGCCCTGATGGCGCCCACCGAGACGCTGGCCGAGCAGCACGCGGCCACCCTGGATCGCCTGCTCGCCCACTCGGCGGTCCCGTTCACGCTCTTGACCGGCGCGACGCCGGCCGCGAGGCGACGCGAGGCGCTTGGGCGGCTCGCCTCCGGCGAGCTGGCGATGGTGGTGGGCACGCACGCTCTGATCGAGCCCGACGTCGATTTCCACCGCCTCGCGGTCTGCGTGGTCGACGAGCAGCATCGCTTCGGCGTCCGCCAGCGCGCCGCGCTCGACGCCAGGGGGTCCGCTGGGGCGGCACCTCATGTCCTCCACATGACCGCGACGCCGATCCCACGCACCCTGTCGCTGACCGCCTACGGCGATCTGGATGCCACCGTTCTTCGCGAGCTCCCGGCTGGGCGCAGGCCGGTCGAGACCTGGGCGGTGGGGGAGGAGAAGAGAGCCGGAGCCTACGAGTTCATCCGCGAGCGGCTGCGCGAGGGTCGCCAGGCATATGTCGTCTGTCCGCTGGTCGAGGGATCTGAGAAGCTCGAGGCCAAGGCGGCGGCCGAGGAGGCGGGCCGGCTGCGCGCCGGCGAGTTCGCGGATTTCGAGGTCGGCCTGTTGCACGGGCAGATGCCGTCCCGCGAGAAACAGGAGGCGATGGAGCGGTTCGCGACCGGCGGGACCGACGTGCTGGTGGCGACCAGCGTGATCGAGGTGGGCATCGACGTCGCGAACGCCACCGTGATCCTGGTTGAGGGTGCGGAGCGATACGGGTTATCCCAGCTTCATCAGCTTCGCGGCCGCGTGGGCCGCGGCGAGCATCCCTCGCACTGCATCCTGTTCGGCGATCCCGGCTCCGAGCTCGCGCGGCGCCGTCTGGAGGCGATCGAGGCCGAGCGGGATGGCTTCAAGCTGGCGGAGGTCGATTTGGCCCTGCGGGGCGAGGGGGAGATCCTCGGCACTCGCCAGCACGGCCTCCCGCGCTTTCGAGTCGCGGAGCTTCCGGAGGACGTCGCGGTTCTCACCGAGGCGCGGCGCGAGCTGCTCGAGCTGCTCGACCGGCACGGATCGCTCGACGCGCCCGAGCTTGGCCCGCTGCTCGACGCCGCCCGGGAGCGCTTCGGCGACGAGCGAGCTGAGCCGATAGCGGCCTAGATGAGGGTCGTTGCAGGCGAGCTCAAGGGTCGCCGCCTGGCGGCGCCGCCCCGGCGCTCGGCGGCCCTGCGGCCGACCGCGGACCGGGTTCGCGAGGCGCTGTTCGCGATCCTCGGAGGGATCGGCGGCGCCGGCGTCCTCGACCTCTACTGCGGCACCGGGGCGCTCGGCATCGAGGCCGTCTCTAGGGGAGCGGCCCGGGCGACACTGGTCGACACGCACGTGTCCCTTGCCCACCGCAACGTGCGCGAGCTGGGGCTGGAGAGGCGTGTGGCGGTTGTCCGCTCCGACGCCCTGCGTTACCTCCGCCGCTCACGCGGGCGCTTCGACGTCATCTTCTGCGACCCGCCGTATAGACTCGCCGACCGTCTTGAGGGGGAACTCGACTCGCTCATCCCTGGCCGGCTCGCGGAGGGCGGGCGCTTGATCTGCGAGAGCGCCGCGCGCCGACCGATCCGGCTGTCCATGCCGCTGATCGCCGAGCGACGCTACGGCGACACCTTGATCCGCATCCACCACCTGGAGCCCCGGGAATGACAGACGGACGAGTGGCGATCTGCCCGGGCACGTACGATCCGGTGACCAACGGGCACCTGGACATCATCGCCCGCGCGGCAAGGGTCTTCGACCGGGTCGTGGTGGGGGTCGTCAACCAGCCGGTCCGCAAGGAGACGACCCTGTTCACTGCCGAGGAGCGCAAGGCGTTCCTCGAGCAAGCGATCGCCGAAAATGGCGTCGGCAACGTCAGCGTCGAAGCCTTTTCGATCCTCCTCGTCGAGTTCGCCCGCCAGCACGGCGCGAACGCGATCGTGAAAGGGTTGCGCGCGATCTCCGACTTCGAATACGAGTTCGAGATGAACCAGCTCAACCGCAACCTGGCGCCGGATATCGAGTCCGTTTACATCCTCGCCTCCCCCGATCACAGCTTCATCCGGTCGAGCGGGGTCAAGGAGATCGCGACCTTCGGCGGCGACGTTTCCAACCTGGTCCCGCCGCCGGTGGCGGAGGCTCTGGTGGAGCGTCTGAAGCGGTAGATGCCGTGATCCACGCGCGGGCGCGAGCTTGCAATTCGGCGCCGAAATATCGACTGTGCGCCCGCAAATCCGCCGCTCCGCGTAAGCTTTCACGATTCTCATGGACGTTCTGGTCCTGATCGACAAACTCGATGACCTGATCCACAACGCGCGGCCCGTGCCGCTCACGGACCAGGTGCGCGTGGATCGCGAGGAGATCTACGACCTTCTGGATCAGATGCGGGCGACGATTCCCGAGGAGATCAAGCAGGCGCGCTGGATCGTCAAGGAGCGCCAGGAGATGCTCGCCGAGGCCAAGCGCGAGGCCGAGCGGGTGGTCAAGGAGGCCCGCGACCAGCAGTCGCGGCTGATCTCCGAGGAGGAGGTCTACAAGCAGGCCGAGCGCGCCGCCGAGGAGATCATCGAGGACGCGCGGGAGACCGAGCGCTCGATTCGCTTGGGCGCCGAGGACTACGCCGACGAGATCCTCTCCACGCTCGAGGTCAACCTGGAGAAGTTCCTCGCCGCCGTTCGCCGCGGGCGCGACCGCCTCGCCGGGCGCGAGCAGGAAGAGCCAGCAGAGGTCGGCTAAACGGTCCGGCGCGCGGCAGTCGAGGACGTCCCGCGCCTCGCCGAAGCCCTCGCGCGCGCCTTCCACGCCGACCCCGCGTGGTCACATCTTCTGCCGCGGGCGAGCGACCGCGTGCCCAGGCTGAGGCTGTTCTTCGAAACCGAGCTGCGCGCCATCGCGCTGCCGCACGGGCTCGTCTGGACCACGGACGACGTGCAGGGAGCGGCGATCTGGGCGCCGCCGCTGCAATGGAGGGTTCCGGCCAGGGCGACCATTCGGGAGATGCCCCCGATGGTCAGGGTGTTCGGCAGGCGGCTGCCCCTGGCTTTTCGCACCAGAATGCGGGTGGAAGGGAAGCATCCGCGCAAGCCCGCCCATTGGTATCTGGCGATCATGGGCGTCGAGCCCGACTCGCAGGGGAGAGGGATCGGCTCCAAGCTCATGCACCCTGCGCTCGAGACGCTCGACGCGCAGGGGGTTCCCGCGTATCTGGAGGCGAGCACCGTGCGGAGCCGGGCGCTCTATGAGCGTCACGGCTTCGTGGTCACCGGCGAGTTCAACCTCCCTTCAGACGGCCCGCCGCTGTGGCAGATGTGGCGGGAGCCGGGGTCCTGACACCGATACGCTCGGCGCCCGCGAACGGAGGTGTGAGATGGGCGAGAGGTGGTTCTCGGACGAGGAGCTGCGTGAGATGGCGCGACCGACGATGGTGAGGGCGATCGAGGCGCTCGAACGGGGCGAGGCCGAGGAGGCGAAACGGCTCTGCGAGGAGATGAGGCACGAGTCCCAGTTCATGCACGACCTGCTCGTCGACGGCGTGGCCGGGCTGATCTCGTTCATCAAGGAGAAGCTCGGGGACGACGGGGTCGAGGAGGCATGGCAGTGGAGCCTCGAGCGGAGCTGGCGCCGCCCCGTCGAGACGATCGCAAAGACGGACCGGCGGCAGGTCGCCGCGGCGCTCGCGGCAACCTGGCGCGCGCACTCGACCAGCGGGGTGGGTCCCAAGCCGGGGGCTTTCGAGATCGCAGAGGACGACGAGAAGCTCACGTTCACGATGAATCCCTGCGGCTCCGGCCAGCGCCTATGGAGAAACCGCCGCTACGGACCTGAGGGCTGGGGGGTGACCGACGGCGCCCACGATTGGAGCTATGGGCGAGCCGGGTTCCCGCTCTATTGCACGCACTGCGCGTTCATGAACGAGGCCCTGCCGATCCGGTGGATCGGCTACCCCGTCTACCCGTCCGACCCCCCGGATGACTTCGACCGCGATCCCTGCACCTGGTACTGGTACAAGGACCCTGCGGATATCCCGGCCCGCCACTTCAAGCGCTACGGCGTTTCCGGCCCCGCTCGGGCCTAGCGCTGCTCCCGGGTCAGCGAGAGGGTGTTGAGCGATGCGCCGCCGTCGATTGCGATCGCCTCGCCGGTTATGTAGCCGGCTTCCTCCGAGACGAGGAAGGCCACCAGGGCGGCGACCTCTGCCGGTTCGGCCAGGCGCTGTGCGGGCAGGGTCTCGATCAGGCGCTGGAGGATCTCGGCGGGCATCGCCCTCACCTTCTCGGTTCCGACCATGCCCGGAAGGACCGCGTTCGCGGTGATTCCCCGGCGCACGTTCTCGGCGGCGACCGTCTTCATCATCCCGATCAGCCCGGCCTTCGAGGCGGAGTACGCCACCTGACCGGGGAGCCCCGAGCGGGCAGCGCCGCTCGAGATCACCACGATCCTTCCCCAGTTCCGTTCGCGCATTCCCGGCAGGCAGGCCTGGACGACCCGAAAGGCGCCGGTCAGGTTGACCTCGATGTCCCGCGCCCACTGCTCCGGCGTCATCCGGTGGGCGGGCGCCACGGTGTCGGTGATCGCGGCGTTGGATACGCACATGTCGACCTGGCCGAGCTCGGGTATGGGGTCGACGGCCAAATCGAGCGTGTGGTCGCAGCCCTCCTCACGATCCATGGTGACCACCTCGATCGCGCCGGAGCGCAACAACGCGGTGATTGCCGCCCCGATTCCGCGGGCTGCGCCCGTCACCACGGCGCGTCTCACAGCTCGGTCCCGTGCGTTCCGGCGCGCCCCGCGTCGGTCTTCTCGTAGAAGCGCTCCAAGAGGGCCTTCGTTTCCTCGGGGTCGGCGCAGGTGTAGGCGTTCCAGGCTTCGGTGCGGAGCTGGAAGTCGAGTGGCTGGCCGATGACGTCGAGGATCGTCTGCTTCGCGGAGCGAACCGCCGCCTGCGAGTTGCGCAGGATCTGCCTTGCGGTCAGCTCGGCCTCGTCCATCAGGTCCTCATGCGGGACCACGTTGGCCACCATGTTGCACTCGAGGGCCCGCCGGGCATCGATCGGCTCGGCGGTGAGCAGCATCTGCATGGCGACGCCGACACCGCAGGTGTTAACCAATCTCACCAGGCCGCCGTCGCCATGGTGAAAGCCACGCCGCGCCTCGAAGGATCCGAACATCGCCCGGTCGGAGGCGATTCGGATGTCGCAGGCCATCGCGGTCTCCAGGCCTCCGGCCAGCGCCCAGCCGTTGATCGCCCCGATGATCGGCTTTGGAATCCGATGCATGCCGCGGGTGAAGCCGTTCAGCCCCAGCTCAACGATCTCGCGAAGCCTGCCGGGGCTCGCTCCGCTGATGATCGGCGGGATGTACGTCTTCAGGTCCGCGCCCGCGCAGAAGGCATCGCCCTCTCCGGTGAGAATCGCGACGTCCACCGAGTCGTCGTCCCGGAAGTCGGCCCACGCCTCGACCATCAGCCGGTGGACGTCGGGGTCGATCGCGTTTCGGGCCTCCGGCCGGTTGATGGTCAGGTAGGCGATCCGGTCGCGCTTGGTGTAGAGCAGCTTCGACATGAGCGTCTCCTCCTCGGTAGCGGGCGGGCGGATCGTATGTAGCGGGCGCTACGCTGTACCCAACAGGCGAGTGCCGCCATGGTCGAGGCGGCTTCTAAAGGGCCCGCTTCAGTGCGGGCTCTTTTGCTGGTAGACGGCGCGGACCACGGCCAGGTCGTCGCCCTTCCAGACGATCTCGCCGCTGCACCACTCGGCCAGGTCCTCGGCGCGCGAGGGCAGGTCGACGCCCTCCTCCAGAGGCGTCACCTGTGGCTCGGCAATGACCACGTCTCCGATGACGATCGCCCTGGACTGCTCGCGCACCCGGCGAAACAGGTCCCGCTTCTGCTCGTCGGTGAGGTGGTGGACAGAGAGCACGGAGAGCACCAGGTCCCACGGTCCGTCGGGCAGCGGGTCCTCCATCCGAGCCAGGCGCACCTCGATCCCCAGCTCGCGCGCCTTGAAAACCATCTCCGGCTGGGAGTCCAACCCGGTCAGCTCCGCATCGGGAAATCGCGCCTTGAGCCGGCGGGCGGTTTCCCCAGTGCCCACCCCGAGCTCGAGCACCCTGCGGGGCGGGAAGGGGATCGCCTCGATGGTCCGCTCCTGGAGCTCGTCGTAGCGCGGCACCTCGGCTCGGATCTCGTCGAGGTAGGTCTCGGGATCCAGGTGGAATTGGGCGCTCACGCTAAGCTCGATTCGGGGATGGCAGCGGCATATCACAGCATCGACCTGGCTCGTTTCGCGCTGCGGTCCGGCGAAGGACGTCGGCTTGACCTGGTGACCGACCCTGGGCGGCTCGAGCTAGGCGGCCAGGCTTACGCCGCGGCGGGCGACTCCGTGGACGCCCGCCTCGACCTGTCGCGGACGGCCGCCGGCTACGCGGTCCGGATGCGGTTCACCGCCCACGTCTCGGGACCGTGCATGCGCTGTCTGGAGGACGCCGACGTGACCGTGGACGTCGATGCCCGCGAGGTCGGGCAACAGGGGACCCAGGACGAGGAGCTGCGCAGCCCCTACATCGAGGACGATCAGCTCGACCTCGCCTCATGGGCGCACGACGCGCTGGCCCTGGCGCTACCGCTTCAGCCCGTGTGCCGGCCCGACTGCAAGGGTCTGTGCCCGGTGTGCGGCGCTTCGCTCAACGACGCCGATCCGGACGAGCATCGCCACGATCCGGCCCCCGACCCCCGCTGGGAAAAACTCCGCCAGCTCGGTTCGGGCTAGCGACGAAGTCGCTAGATGCGGTTGGGCCTGCCGGGTCAGGCTGGCGCCCTAGCCCGCCGGGAGCGGACGCGCAGCGGAGCATCCCAGCGGAGTTATGGGGATGGTGTCGAGCGAGGAGTCGCCGATTGATACCTAGGCGGGCGCGGGTTCCGGCGCGACCAGCGACACCCCGATCACCTTGAGGCGCCGGGCCAGGGCGGTGTAGGCGAACTGATTCACCTGCTCTGAGGTGTAGCCAAGGAGCTCCCAGTCGTTCGGGTCCTGCCCGGGCGGCACCAGCACCCCGCTAGCGATCGGAAGGAGCTCGGAGAGCGTGGCGCGCACGCGGTTTGCGAGCGCCTCGTTCCCCGCGCAGGCCCGCTTCAGGTACCAGGTGCCATAGGCCACGTGGCGATGCTCGTCGCGGGCGACGTTCTTGAAGCCCTCCAGAAAGCCCTGCATCTTGCCGGTCTTCTCCCAGTAGTCGGTGATCGTCCACTGGCCGGTGAGCGCCAGCGTGCCCTCGATCACCATGTGGTAGGCGGTGATGAAGTCGACCTTTGCCTCGACGTTGGCCGGGTCCGCGATCAATCGCCTCTCCGCGTCGACCAAAGCCCCGTCGAACAGCTGCACGAAGTCGTCGTTGACGTTCTCACGCACCGTCGCCAGACGTTCCCTGATGCCGACATCGGCCATGCCCACGACCTCGCGGTAGAAGCGGTCGAAGAACTGCATGTGCCGCGCCTCGTCGACCTGCTGGGTGGTCAGAAAAGCCTCCTCCTGCTCGTCCTCGTAGGCCATCACGAGCCCAGAGAACTGGGTCGTCACCCGCTCCTCCCCGAGGAAGAACGCCGACATTCCCCAGACGAACCACTCCCGCTCCTCGTCGGTGAGCCCGGCCCAGTCGTCCTTGTCCTGGGCGAAGTCGATCTGCTGCGAGAGCCACTGCTGGCGCTCCCAGAGCTCGTAGAGCTGCTGGGGGGTGAGCAGCTTGATCTTGTCGAGCTTCGACTCGTCCGAGATCGTGGCAACGTCTCCTTGCTGCGTGAGGTCGAGGAGGGTCGAGGCCATCGCTGCTCCTTCCGGTTGGTCGGCTGGGCTGTGCCTTCTGCGCCCTTTGAGGGGCGTAGGGGAGGCTAGCCTACGACGAGCCGGGCGGCCGCTACCATCCCCGCTTCGCATGGCCGTCCCGAAGAAACGGACCTCCCGTACGCGCCGGGACAAGCGCCGCGCGACCCACTCGGTCAGCGCGCCGCGGCTGAACGAGTGCCCTCGCTGCCATAGCCCCCGCCTGCCGCATCGAGTCTGCCCGGTATGCGGGACGTACGCTGGACGCGAGGTGATCGAACACGAGATCGCCGAGGCGGCCCCCACTCAGACCACGGAGGCCGAGGAGTAACTCGGTGCCGACGGTCGCCCTCGACGGTCGCGGCGCCGAGCGAGGGCCCGAGGCAATCGTTGCCGGCGTGCGAGCCGCCGCGGCGGATGGGATCCGGCTGCGAGTGTTCGGCGATCCCTCTGCACTGGCCCCGGTCGAGCAGATCGCCGGCGCGGAGCTGGTGCCCGCCCTCGAGGAGATAACCAACGACGAGGAGCCCGTGGCCGCGGTTCGGTCCAGGCCGGGGGCGTCGGTCGTCCTTGCCGCTCGAGATGTGGCCGAGGGACGCTCCCAGGCAATGGCGAGCGCCGGCTCCACCGGGGCGGCGATGACAGCCGCCCTGTTCGCACTGCGGCGTCTCCACGGCGTCCGCCGCCCCGCGCTCGCTGTGCAGCTCCTCGTCCCGGGCCGGCCTGGGCCGCCCACGCTGGTGCTCGACGTGGGGGCGAACGCCGACGCCAGGGCGCATGACCTGGTGCAGTTCGCCTATCTGGGGGCTGCCTTCAGTGAGGCCGTGCTCGGGGTTGCGGGGCCTCGCGTGGCGCTGCTCTCCGTGGGCGAGGAGGCCAACAAGGGATCGCCCGAGGTGGTCGAGGCAAACGCGAGGCTGGCCAGCGCCACAAGCCTCGACTTCAGGGGCAACCTCGAGGGCCGGGAGCTGCTCGCCGGGGTGGCCGACGTGATCGTCACCGACGGGTTCACCGGCAACGTCGTCCTGAAGACGATCGAGGGAACGGCGAAGGCCGTTGCGGATGCGGTGCGCGCTGCGGCGCGCTCCGGCCCCGTGGCCGCGGCGGGCGGTTTTCTGCTTCGTCCCTCGCTCGCCGGCCTGCGCCGCCGGCTCGATCCGGACACGACGGGCGGCGCGGTCCTGCTCGGCCTCCGGGGCGTTGCGGTGGTCGGCCACGGGAGCTCCGGGCCCGACGGCATCGCGAATGCGGTGCGGCTCGCGGCACGCACGTCCAACCAGGGCGCTGTCGAGCGAACCGCCGGCCTCCTGGACCAGGCGGGGATGACCCGGCGTGATAGGAAAGAGGCATGAGCGACGACGGGCTGAACCGGGATGGTGTCGTGGCCAAGGTCCGCGAGCACCTGTCGATCGAGCTGGAGGTCCCGCTGGAGCGGATCGACGAGACCACGCGCTTTCGCGAGGACCTCGACGCCGACTCGCTCGACCTCTACGAGTTGGTGATGGAGCTCGAGGACACCTATGGGGTGAGCGTCTCCGAGGAGGAGGCGGCCAAGATCGAGACCGTCGGCCAGGCCGTGGACTTCGTCACCCAGCGGCTCGGCGCCGACGACTAGCGAAGGCGCTCGTGCCCCTGGGGATTCGCAGGCTTCGCCGGACGGGCCCGCGACGCGAAGTCGGCTCAGAACGCCTGGCGGAGCTGATCGACGCGCTCCCCGACGACCTGCGGCGCAGGGCGGTCACACACTCCTCGTGGGTTGACCACCGGACGGACTCCTACGGCCGGCTGGCGTTCATCGGGGACGCCGTGCTGGGACTGGCTGTGGCCGAGCACCTGTACCAGCGCTTCGGGCGCGCGGACATCGGCAGGTTGACCAAGGTTCACGGGCAGGCGGTCTCCGGGCGAGCCTGCAGCGAGGTGGCCAGGACGCTCGGCCTGCCCGCGCGGCTGCGCGAGGCGGCGCCGCCGGAACGCGAGGGCGGGATCGACTCAGAGGCGCTCGTGGCGTCGGAGCGGGCGCTGGCCTCGGTCTGCGAGGCGGTGATCGGCGCCTGCTACCTGCACCATGGCTTCGAGGTAACCGCCGAGGCCACGGTCGGGGCCTTCACCCCACAGATCGAGCTGGCGTCGGAGACCCTGCTCGACTTCAAGTCCGCGCTTCAGGAACGGCTCGCCAGGGAAGGCACCCGCGTAACCTACGAGGTCGTCCAAGAGGCGGGCCCTCCTCACGATCGTCGCTTCGAGGTGGTCGCGCTCCGCGGGGATGAGGTGCTCGGAAGGGGAGAGGGCCGCAGCAAGAAGGCCGCCGAGCAGGCCGCCGCCGCCGAAGCGCTGGAGCGCCAGGGGCAGTAGGAAGGCGGCCCGCAGCGACGAAACAGAAAACCGTCCGATCCGACAGCGAGCCTACCCAGGGCTCCGCAGCCGATTCCATGCATCTGAGCTCGATCACGATCAAGGGCTTCAAGTCCTTTGCGGAACGCACCAGGCTTGAGTTCTCGCCGGGTGTCAGTGTGATCGTCGGACCGAACGGCTGCGGCAAGTCGAACATCACCGACGCCGTGCTCTGGGCGCTCGGAGAGCAGAGCCCGCTCGCGGTCCGCGGCCAGACGATGCAGGACATGATCTTCGCGGGCGGCGAACAGCAGTCGCCGCGGCGCTACGCCGAGGTCGAGGTGGTGCTGGAGAACTCATCAAAGCCGACCGCCTCCTCCTCTGCGACTCCGGAGGCGGCCGGGTCTGCGGCTGGCAGCGACTTCTCGGAGATCTCGATCAGGCGGCGGATGGAGCGAAGCGGGGAGGGCGAGTACCGGCTGAACGGGGCCCGCTGCCGGCTCGTCGATGTGATCGAGGTGCTTGCCGATGCGAACCTCGGCCGCGAGATGCACTCGGTGATCAGTCAGGGGCGGGTGGAGGAGATAGTCCATTCGAAGCCGCGCGACCGGCGCCTTCTGGTCGAGGAGGCGGCCGGGCTCGGGAAGCACCGCAAGCGCCGCCGGCGGGCACAGCTCAAGCTCGAGCGCACGCAGGAGAACCTCGACCGGGCGCTCGACGTCGAGCGCGAGGCTCGCAGCCGGCTGCGGCCTCTCAAACGCCAGGCCCAGGCGGCGGACATCCACGCCCGCTTGGAACGCGAGTCTGCTGAGTTGCGCGGCAGGCTGGTCGCGGAGGAGCTCCGAGCGCACTCGAGCGAGCTCGGCGACGCCGAGCGCGAAGCCGCCGAGGCCCGTGAGACCCGGCGGCGCATCGAGGACGAACAGTCGAAGGTGAACCGGCGCCGAACCGAGATCGAGGAGCGCCTTGCCCGGCGCGATCGCGAGCGGACCGAAGTATGGGGCCGGTTGACGGCCCTGCGAGCTGCCCACGAGCGCCTCAGCGTCCGCGCTGAGGCACTGTCGGTGCGGCGCAGCGAGCTCGGTGAGGATCTGGAGCGCATGCGGGCGGCTCTGGGCGCGCTGGCCGAGGAGGCGCCCGCGGGCGCTGCCGATGAGGGCGAGGATCCCGTGGGCTCCGGACTGCATCGGATCGCCTCCGCGCTCGCGGCGGCCGGCGAGGCCCTGGACCGCGCTCGAGAGGCAGACAGCGGGAACGCGCGAGCGACCGAGGTCGCGCGGATTCGTGAGGCATCGGAGCGCGCCGCGCTCGGCGCCCGGCGGCTGGAGGAGCTGCTGGGCCGGCGTCGCCAGGACTCGCTGGAGAGCCGCGTCCGGGCGGCGGCAGGGATCATGAAGGAGCTGGACGAGATGCTGGCGGCGACGGCGGAGGCCCGCGCGGCGGTGGGCGAGCGCGCCGCTCGGCTGGAGAGCCGAATGCTCGACCAGCACGACACCGACGACGTGACCGCGCAGCTGCGGGCCTGCTCGGAGGAGGAGGCGGGGCTTCAGGCAAGACTGCACGCGATGGGCGACTCGGTGACCGGCGCCGAGGTCCGGGCGACGCACCTTCGCGATCGGCGCGACGAAGCGGTGACGGAGTTGGAGCGGATCGCCTCCCGCCTGGGTCGCGAGATCGAGCCCGCCGGCGAGGCGCTCAGCGCCGAGGAACGCGATCTCCTCGAGCAAAAGCTCGAGCGGCTCGCGCGCCGCCGCGAAGCGCTTGGCCCGGTGAACCCGCTCGCCGAGCAGGAGTACGCCGATGCCCTCGCTCACGTCGAAGAGCTCGAGGAGCAACGGCAGGACCTCGAGGCCGCCCTGGCGGAGCTCCAGGGCCTGATCCGCGACACGGACCGCAAGATCCGGGTCGCCTTCGAGGAGACGTTCGAGGCGACCGAGCGAAACTTCGAGGAGCTGATCGCGCATCTCTTCCCGGGGGGTCGCGGCCGCCTGCGTCTGGTCGGCGAGCACGGCCCCCGCCTGGTCCTCGGCGGAGAGGCGGACGACGACAACGCTGAGGGTGGCGATGCCGAGGGTGGCAACGCTGAGGGTGGCGAGCCCGGAGCGGAAGGTGGACATCCCGCCAAAAACCCGGCCGAACCGGACGCGGCAGCGGAGGATTCCGCCGGAAGTGGTGTAGAGATCGAGGTCACCCCCGCCGGCAAGGCCACCCGCCGCCTATCGCTGCTCTCCGGCGGTGAGAAGGCGCTGGTCGCGCTCGCGTTCGTGTTCGCCGTCTTTCTCGCCCGTCCGTCGCCCTTCTACATCCTCGACGAGGTAGAGGCGGCGCTCGACGACGCGAACATCGACCGCTTCCTGCAGCTCGTGCGGCGCTTCTCGGGCCGGGCCCAATTCGTGATCGTCACCCATCAGAAGCGGACCATGGACGCCGCCGACGTGCTCTACGGGGTCAGCATGGGAAGCGGCGGCGCCACCAAGGTGATCTCGCGCCGCCTTTCGCACTCGGAGGAGGAGGAAGGCTCCGCAGACGAGGCCGCCGAGGCCGCCTGACGCGATTAAGGTGGCGCGCCATGGCCACCTCCTGGCGCCGTCTCCGAGAGAGCCTTTCCAAGAGCCGCAAGGCCCTGCAGGCGGAGCTCAGCTCGAGCCTTTTCGAGCGGCTCGACGAGGAGACCTGGGAGCGGATCGAGGAGGCCCTGATCCTCGCCGACGTTGGTGCCCGGACCACCGCTGAGGTTGTGGGGCAGCTGGAGGCTGAGGTCGATGCAGGCGGCGCCGAGGATGCCCACGCGGTGCGCGCGCGGCTGATCGAGTTGCTCGCCGAGGCGGCCGGCACCGGGGACTCCGGGATCGATCTGACGAGCCGCCCCGCGGTCGTGATGGTGGTGGGCGTCAACGGCACCGGCAAGACGACCACCATCGGCAAGCTCGCGTGGCAGCTGCGAAACGAGCGCGGCCTGTCGGTCATCGTCGCTGCCGCCGACACGTACCGCGCCGCCGCGATCGAGCAGCTCGAAGCCTGGGCCGGGCGCGCCGGCGCCGAGATCATCCGTGGGTCGGAAGGTGGCGATCCCGGCGCCGTCCTCTTCGATGCCATCGCTGCGGCCCAGTCGCGGGGCACCGACGTGGTCATCGCCGACACAGCCGGCCGTCTACACACGCACGCGAACCTGATGGCCGAGCTGGCCAAGGTACGCCGTGTGGCCGGGAAGCGGCTCGAGGGTGCCCCTCACGAATGCTTGATCGTGATCGACGCCACCACCGGCCAGAACGGCCTGCGACAGGCTCAGGCGTTCGCCGAGGCAGTCGATCTGACCGGCGTCGTGTTGACCAAGCTCGACGGCACTGCCAAGGGCGGCATCGCCCTGGCGATCGCCTCCGAGCTGGGGCTGCCGGTGAAGCTGATTGGGATCGGCGAGGGACTGGAGGACCTGCGGCCCTTCGACGCCCGCGAGTTCGCCGCCGCCCTGCTCGACGAGTGATGGCGGACGGGCCGGCCCCGTAAGCTGACTTCATGTTCGATCAGCTGTCCGACCGGCTCCAGGAGACCCTGTCCGGCGTACGCTCGCGAGGCAAGCTGACAGAGTCGGACGTCGACCGGGCCATGCGCGAGATCCGCCTCGCGCTGCTCGAGGCCGACGTCAACTTCAAGGTCGTCAAGCAGTTCACTTCCCAGGTCAAGGAGCGCTGCCTGGGCGCCGGCGTGTTGGACAGCCTCAACCCCGGCCAGCAGGTGGTGAAGATCGTGAACGAGGAGCTCGCGGCGCTGATGGGGGGCGCCAGCCGCGATCTCGCCCTCGCGAGCTCCGGCCCGACCGTGATCCTGATGGCGGGACTTCAGGGCTCGGGCAAGACCACCGCCTGCGCGAAGCTCGCCAAGCACCTCGCGAAGGACGGAAAGCGGGCGGCCCTGGTCGCCTGCGACACCCAACGCCCTGCGGCAGTCGAGCAGCTGCTCACCGTCGGCGAGCGAGCGGGCGCCAAGGTCTATGAGCAGGGCACGGAGCGGGAGCCGGTGGAGATCGCCGATTGGGCGCTGGGCGAGGCGCGCACCGCCGGTTATGACGTGCTGATCGTCGACACGGCGGGACGCCTGCACATCGACGACGATCTGATGGAGGAGCTGGCGGCCATCCGCAAGCGCACCAAGCCCCACGACGTCCTGCTGGTCCTCGACGCGATGACCGGGCAGGACGCGGTCAACGTCGCCGAGGCATTCGCCGAGCGGGTCGAGTTCGACGGCGTGCTGCTGACGAAGCTCGACGGGGACGCTCGGGGAGGAGCGGCGTTATCGGTGAAGGCCGTGACGGGCAAGCCGATCCTCTACGCCTCGGTGGGCGAGAAGCTCGACGAGCTGGAGCGTTTCCATCCGGAGCGAATGGCGAGCCGGATCCTCGGCATGGGAGACGTGCTGTCGCTGATCGAGAAGGCCGAGGAGGTCTCTGACGGCACCCATGCGGAGGACCTGGAGCGCAAGATTCGCCAGCAGCAATTCACGCTCGAGGACTTCCTGGACCAGCTGCGCCAGGTGCGGCGCATGGGGCCGCTATCGAATGTGCTCGGGCTGATGCCCGGCATGGGCAAGGCCATGAAGCAGATCCGCCAGGTGAACATGGACGAGCGCGAGCTCGACCGGATCGAGGCGATCATCCTCTCGATGACGCCCACAGAGCGGGCGCGGCCGGATCTGATCGATGGCTCCCGGCGGAAACGGATCGCGCGGGGCTCGGGGACGACCGTTCAGGCCGTGAACCAGCTCACCAAGCAGTTCGCGCAGATGCGCAAGGTGATGGCCCAGCTCGCCAAGGGCAAGATGCCCGACCCACAGCAGCTGATGCGGGGCCTGTAACCTGGTCCGCCGCGCATGGCCGTACGAATCAGACTCAGAAGGGTTGGGGCCAGGAGGAACCCGATCTGGCGCATCGTCGTCGCCGACCGCCGCTCGCCGCGCGACGGCCGGACGATCGAGACGATCGGCCACTACAACCCCCAGACCGACCCGTCGACGATCGTGGTCGACGAGGAGCGCGCCCGGCACTGGATCACGCACGGTGCCCAGCCGACGCGAACGGTTGCGGGGCTCTTGCGCGCCAAGGGCATCGAGGCGACGGGCTCATAGCGCCATGCGTGAGCTGGTCGAGTTCCTCGCCCGGGCGCTGGTCGAGGACCCGGACTCCGTGCAGGTCGAGGAGGTGGACGAAAACGGAGACCTCGTCATCGAGGTCACCGTGGGCGGCGACGACCTTGGCCGGCTGATAGGCAGGGGCGGCCGCGTGGCCAACGCCATCCGGACGGTGGCGAAGGCCGCCTCGACCCGCGCCGAGCGACGGGTCCTGGTCGAGTTCATTGAGGATTGACGTCTTCACCCTCTTCCCCGAGTGGTTCGAGTGGTTTCTCGGCCAGCGGCACGTCGCCAACGCGCTCCAGCTCGGCGCGGAGATTCGCTTCTTCCACTACCGCGAGACGACGCCGCTCGGCGGCGGTCAGGTCGACGACTCCCCCTACGGCGGCGGAGCGGGCATGGTGCTCCGGGTTGACGCCGTAGACGCGGCGCTGAACGCTGCCTACGGGGAAGGCCGCCAGGGAAAGCGCATCGTCCTGCTGGCCCCCTCTGGGCGCCAGTTCGACGATGCCCTCGCAGGTGAGCTGGCAGGGGAACGGGAGGTGGCTCTTCTGTGTGGCCGCTATGAGGGGGTCGACGAGCGCGTCAGGGAGCACCTGGCCACCGACGCCGTCTCGGTCGGGCCGTACGTGCTCTCGGGCGGGGAACTGGCCGCGATGGTGGTCGCCGACGCGCTGATCCGCAAGCTTCCCGGCGCGCTGGGCCACGCCGACAGCGCAGTCGAGGAGTCGTTCTCACAGGCGCTCGGGGGAGCGCCGGAGTACCCGCACTACACGCGCCCTGCCACCTATCGCGGTTGGCAGGTGCCGGAGGTGCTGCTCTCGGGCGATCATGCACGCGTCCGGGAATGGCGGCTGGGGCAAAGCCGCCGGCGCGCCGCCCGTTCTGGCGGCTAGGGGCTCTCCGGTACTATTCTCCGGCCGCGCGGGCCTTCGCTGATCGGAGGCCCGTTGTGCGCCAAGGGCCAGGCGTCGTCTCCGGCCTCAGGCGGGCGGCAAAGAGCCCCGGCGTCGCCCTCGCAGCAGCCCATGAGCACGATCATCGAGAGCATCGAGCAGCGTCAGCTGAGGCGGATACCCCGGTTCGCGCCTGGCGACCGGGTGCGGGTTCACTTCCAAGTGGTCGAGGGCAGCCGGCGTCGGACCCAGATGTTCGAGGGTGTCGTCATCGCTCGGCGTGGCGCCGGCGCGAGGGAGACGTTCACGGTCCGCAAGCAGTCGTTCGGGGTCGGCGTCGAGCGGACCTTTCCGGTCCACTCCCCGAAGATCGAGCGGCTGGAGGTGGTGGCAAGGGGGGACGTCCGTCGCGCCAAGCTCTACTACCTCCGTGGCCGGGTCGGAAAGCGCGCCCGCGTGGCCGAGCGGCGCTGGGGCATCGAGGACGAGCTCGTGGTCACCCCCGAGGAGGGCGAGGCACTGGATTCGGAGGGCGTCGCGCAGAGCGAGGCGGAGCCTGAAGCCGAGGGCGAAGAGGGCGAAGAGACCGAGGGCGAGGACCAGTCCGAGGAGCCACCAGCACAGCAAGCCGAAGCCACCGCTGAAGCGGAGCCGCCGGCCGAGGCCGAATCCTCCGAGGAATCCGAGCCAGAAGGGGAGGATTCCGAGGATTCCCAATCCGAGGCGACAGCCGAGGATTCCGAGGAATCCGCTAAGTGAACCTGATCCCGAGGCCGACGACGGGGCGTGGCGCGCTCCTCGAGCTGGTGTTGATCGTCGCCCTGGCCATCGGCTTGGCGCTCTTGATCCAAGCCTTTGTCGTCAAGCCGTATCAGATCCCCTCGCCGTCGATGGAGCCGACGCTCGACGTCGGCCAGCGAGTGCTCGTCAACCGGGTGATCTACCACGTGCGCGATCCCGAGATCGGCGACGTGATCGTCTTCCATCCGCCGGCGGGAGCGGAGAATGGCCAGGAGTGCGGCATTCAGCAGGACCCCAGGGAGGCGTGTCCGGAGCCGACGAGCGACAAGTCGGACACGAACTTCATCAAGCGGATAGTCGCCGAGCCCGGGGACACGCTCAGCATTGAGAATGGCCATCCGGTCGTCAACGGCGTGCCGGCCAAGGAGGACTTCATCCGGCCCTGCCGGGGCGGAAGCGGCTGCAATTTGCCCGAAGAGATCACCATTCCACCCGATCACTACTTCATGATGGGCGACAACCGTGGGTCGAGCGACGACAGCCGCTTCTGGGGACCCGTCCCCCGCGACTGGATCATCGGCGAAGCCTTCTTCACCTACTGGCCGCCGGACCGGATCGGGACCCTCTAACGGCAGCGCGGGCCGCGCGCGCCGCCGGCGCCAGGCCGCACGACTGTTCCGTTTCGACCGCGCGCTTGGGGTGCGCTACGTGGCCGGCGCCGACGAAGCGGGACGCGGCTCGCTGGCGGGGCCGCTGGTGGCCGCAGCGGTGCTGATCGACTACCGCACCCTGAGCCGCTGCGACCGGCGCGCGCTCTCGGATCTGGACGACTCGAAGGTGCGCAGCCCGGAGGAGCGTGAGGAGCTCTATCCGGTGGTGGTTCGCGCGGCGGCGCGGGTCGCGGTCACGGTTCGCTGCGCCCGCGGGATCGACGCCCGCGGCCTTCACGTCACCAACCTGGCGGCACTCGCTCGCAGCCTGGAGCGCGTCACAGTGCCCGGCGCCGCCTGTCTGGTCGATGGGTTCTCGGTGCCAACCCCGGTCGATCACCGGGCCGTGATCGACGGCGACGCCCGGAGCGCGGCGATCGCGGCCGCCTCCGTGGTTGCCAAGGTGACCAGGGACCGCTACATGTGCAGCGTCGCCTCGTCCTATCCGGAGTTCGGGTTCGCCGGCAACGTCGGCTACTCCACCCCCGAACACCGAGCGGCGATCATCGAGCACGGCCTCTCGGCGCTTCACCGGCGCTCCTTCCAGTCGATCGCCTACAGCCAGCTCCAGCTCTCGTGAGGTCATAACTCCGGCGGAAGCCTGGGCTTCGCCTACCAGGGAGCCACAGGCGACCGGTCATCCGTCGAAGCCGGATGCGCCGGGTTGGGGCACTGGCCTTACCCGGCAGGTCCACCCGCTGCTACGCGACTTCGTCGCTACTAGAACGCGGCGCGCAGGTGCTCCCACTCGACCGCGTGGCCGCGGGAGTCCAGGCGGAGCCCGACCACGTCGAAGCGAAGCGCGCGGTGCGGTGGGACCGAGCCGTCGTGGTCTCGCAGCCAGGCGAGTGCCAGCGAGCGCAGCTTGTGGCGCTTGCGGCGACCGACCGCCATCGCAGGCCGCTCCGGGCCCGCCACCGAAGTGGCCCGCAGGGCCTTGACCTCGACGAAGACGAGGGTGGGCCCGTCCAGCGCGATCAGATCGAGCTCACCACGGACCGAGGAGGTCCTGGCGTTGCGTGCGACGATCCGCATGCCCCGGCGACTGAGTGAGTCCGCCGCCAGCGCCTCGGCGGTTCGGCCCAGTCGCTGGCGAGCGTCTGACATCGCACCGCAACATAGGCGGGTGCTCCACGCGCCCGGCTCGCAAGATGCGCCAACTCCGTGACGCTCGCTTGACCAACGGCGCGCCCCGTGCGAGCCGACGGCACGTAGCTTCGACGCGTGCTCGCCAGCGCCCGCACGTTCGCTCTCGTGGGCATCGAGGCGCGGGAGGTTCAGGTCGAGGTCGATGTCGCAGGCGGCGGACTACCGAGCTTCTCGCTGGTTGGGCTTCCCGACGCCGCGGTCAGGGAGTCGCGCGAGCGGGTGCGAGCGGCGCTCGTCAACTCGGGCTTCGAGTTTCCGATGCAGCGGATCACCGCCAACCTGGCGCCCGCCGACCTGCCCAAGGTGGGCCCCGGCTTCGACCTGGCGATCGCGGCGGCGCTGCTCGCGGCCTCCGGCCAGCTCCCACCGGAGCGGCTGCAGGAGGTGGCGCTCGCCGGGGAGCTGGCGCTCGACGGCTCGGTCAGGCCCGTTCCCGGGATCCTGGCGATGGCGGAGGCCGCCCGAAGGGTCGAAGCGCCGGCGATCGCGGTCCCGGCGCACAACGCGGTGGAGGCGGCCCTTGCCGGCGAGCCGAGGGTGGTCCCGCTGGACCGGCTCCGGGAACTGAGGTTGTTGGGCACCGAGGATGAGCCGGCGACTCCCCCGCGTCCGGCGTGGAGTGCCAACGGCGCCCTGCCCGTGGGCCCGGACCTCGCCGATCTGCGCGGCCAGCCGTACCTCCGCTATGCCCTCGAGGTGGCGGCTGCCGGCGGCCACAGCCTGCTGATCGTCGGCCCGCCCGGCGCCGGGAAGTCCCTGGCGGCGCGCCGCCTGCCGTCGATCATGCCCCCGCTGCGCCGTTCCGAGGCGATGGAGGTGCTGCGAATCGCCAGCGCGTGCGGCCGCGTTCCGCGATGGGACGTTCCACCCGCGCGGCCCTTCCGGGCGCCGCATCACACGATCTCGACCGCGGGGCTGGTCGGCGGCGGATCACCGCCCCGGGCAGGGGAGGTGACCCTGTCGCACCGCGGGGTGCTGTTCCTCGACGAGCTGGCGGAGTTCTCCCGCGAAGCGCTCGAGGCGCTGCGGCAGCCCTTGGAGGAGGGCCGGGTGGCCATCGTTCGTGCGCGTCACGCGATCGATCTGCCCTGTCGCTTCATGCTCGTCGCGGCGTCCAACCCCTGCCCCTGCGGCCGGGGCGAGGAGTCCGGGGAATGCGAATGCCAGCCGGCCTCGGTGCGCCGCTACCGCGCCAAGCTCAGCGGAGCGCTCGCCGACCGGATCGACATCGCGATCTCCGTCGAGCGCCCGAGTGCCGAGGTCATGGGCACGGCGCCCGCCTCCGATTCGGCGACCGTCAGGCGCCGGGTGATCGCGGCCCGTGAGCGTCAGGAACGCAGGCTTGGGTCCGGGCGCTGCAACGCGGAGATGAACCTGGTTGAGCTGCGCCGCGCCGCCGAGATGACGCCTGAGGCCAAGGCGACGCTCGCTGCCGGCCACGCCCAGCTGGGCCTCAGCGGAAGAGGTCACGACAGGGTCTTGAGGCTCTCGCGCACGATCGCGGACCTGGATGGGTGCGGGCAGGTCTCCGGCGACCACGTGGCCCGCGCGCTGACTCTGCGTCGGCGAGGCCTGGAGTAAGGGAAATGAGCGACACCGTCTGGGCGATCCGCCGCGGCGAGCCCGGCTATCCGGCCGCCCTTGGCGACCTCGGCGTTGCTGCGCCCGAGCAGCTCTTCGGCTGCGGCGACCGGCAGGCAATCGAGGCGTACGAGCCCGAGCACACCGTGACCGTGGTCGGGTCGCGCCGTGCGAGCTCGTACGGGGTAGGAGTCGCGGAGGAGCTCGGCTGCCTGCTTGCAGCGGCCGGCCTGGTCGTGGTCAGCGGAATGGCGCGAGGGATCGACGCGGCCGCCCATCGCGGCGCGTTGGCCGGGAACGGGACCACGCTGGCGGTCCTGGGGGGCGGAGCCGACGTCGTCTATCCGGCCAGCGAGCGGCGCCTTTACGCCGACATCCTCGCGGGCGGGGCAGCCATCTCCGAGGCGCCGCCAGGCCAGCGTCCCGGCCCGGGGGCATTCCCGAAGCGCAACCGGATCATGGCGGCCCTCGGGGCGATCACGGTTGTGATCGAAGCGGCGGAGCCGTCCGGCTCCCTGATCACCGCCCGGCTGGCGTTGGATCTCGGTCGAACGGTCGGCGCGGTTCCCGGCCCCGTGACGTCGAGGGTCTCGGAGGGCACCAACAACCTGGTCGTGGATGGAGCGTGGCTGATCCGCGGAGCCCAGGACGTTCTGGATCTGCTCCTCGGGGTCGGGATGCAGGCGGTCCGGCGTTGCGGGCCTCCCCTCGACCCCGACCTGGCACGGGTCGCCGAGGCGGTTGAACTCGGTAGCAGCACCTGTGACGCCGTGGCTCTCGCGTTGGGCGCGCCCCCGGAGGAAACCGCGGTCGCCCTCGCCCGGCTGGAACTGCTCGGCTATCTGCGGACGGACGGCGGGCGCTACTCGAGGAGCGCCCTGATCCCTCCGGGCGGGGAGACAGAGGGGTAATACGCTGACTTCGTGGGCCACGGCGGACATGTCCCGACCTGCCTTGCGATCGCCGGCTCGGACTCGGGTGGCGGAGCGGGGATTCAGGCGGACCTGAAGGCGTTTGCACGCTGCGGCGTGCACGGGATGACCGCCATCACGGCCCTCACCGCCCAGAACACCGTGGGCGTCGAGTTGGTCAGCCCCGTGCCGCCGGAGATGATCGTCGCGCAGGTGCGGGCGGTCGCCGATGACCTCGGTGTCGACGGGGTCAAGGTCGGCATGCTCGGCGACGAGCCGACCATCGATGCGGTGGTCGACGCCCTGGACCTCGTCCGCCCCGCGCCGGTCGTGGTCGACCCGGTGATGGTCTCGCAGAGCGGCGCCGTGCTGCTGGACCCGAACGCGAAGGCGGCTTTGATCGAGCGGGTGCTGCCGTGCGCCACCGTGGCGACGCCCAACCTGCCCGAGGCGGTCGAGCTCGCCGGGCTGGGAGGCAGGGCCACCCCGGAGCAGCTCGCCGAGGCAATCCAGGCGCTGGGGCCCGAAGCCGTGATCGTCACCGGGGGACATGCCGATGATGGCGCTGACGTGCTCTTCGACGGCTCGGGCACCCTGCGGATCGAGGGCCCGCGCTACCCGGACGGCGCTTCGCACGGATCGGGCTGTACGCATTCCGCGGCGCTCGCGGCTTTTTTGGCTCGGGGTAGCGAGCTCGCGGACGCGGCGCGCTGGGCTCGGGAGATCGCTGCCGAGGCGGTCGGCAACGGGCTCCAGGACCTCGGCGCCGGGGTCGGACCCGTCGACGTGTTCGGATTGGGCCGCTCTTGAGCGCTGCCATAATCCTGCCCAGATGAAGCTCGTGCGCATGAAGCCCGGGCAGGGCGACGTCCTACTGGCCGAGGGTGACCCCGAGGTCGCCGAGGACTCAGAGCGCCTGATCGAGGAGTTTCGCCGCCAGCTCGACCTTGGGATGTGGGCGGCGGTTCCGACGGCGGACGGCCCCCGGCACGAGGCCACCATGGTGCGCGATTTCTCCGAGATTCCAGAGGACACAGAGCGGGTCGTCTTCTTCCCGCCAGCCGCCGGCGGTTGACGCTAGTAGTGGCAACCTCGCTGATCGTTCTCGGCGCTCTGGCCGTGGTCGCTTTCGGCCCTGCGCTGGCTGAGCGGTGGAGACGGCGCCGGTCGGACCGGGCCGCGGAGCCGCCGCCGGCATATGACCCCGGTCGCGAGCGCCGCGCCGAGGTCCGGGCGCGGGAGCTGCTGGGCTCGGTGGTGTCGGAGGAGGAATACGCGATGTACGCCGAGCTGGGCTTCATCGCGGTGACGGGCGGCAACGGCGAGCAGGGCTACGGGTACCTGCTCTATCCGCACCGTCCGATCGTCGCCTACGACACAAGCTCCGGGGAGCTCTTGAGCGAATACTGCGTGGGCTTTCCCGATCGCTCTGAGCCCTCCCACGGCCAGCGGCTGCCCGACGCCGACGACGTGCTCGCCAAGTGGATGTCGCTGCGGGCGGGCGAGCGGGAGTTGATCTCGGTGGCCAACATGCACGTCCCGGGGCGCCAGCTCGACCCCGGCCAGGTGGCGCGCGATCTGATCCGGCTGCGTGAGTGGCGGGGTCGCCGCATCGACGCGATCATATGAGCCTCCCGCGCCCACGCTCGAGCGCGGTGTTCGACGGTCCCGACCGCGCCGCCGCCCGCGCGTACATGAAGGGGATCGGCTTCGACGACGAGGCGCTGCGCCGGCCCACCGTCGGGATCGCCAACACCTGGATCGAGGCGATGCCCTGCAACTTCCATCTACGCGAGCTGGCCGAGGCGGTCAAGGAGGGGGTCCGCGAAGCGGGCGGGACGCCGATGGAGTTCAACTCGATCGCGATTTCGGACGGGATCACCATGGGGACCGAGGGGATGAAGACCTCACTGGTCTCGCGTGAGGTGATCGCCGACTCGATCGAGCTCACCGTGCGGGGGTACCAGTTCGACGCCGTCGTGGCCCTCTCGGGATGCGACAAGACGATTCCGGGTTCGGTGATGGCGCTCGCCCGGCTCGACGTCCCCGCGGTGATGCTCTACGGGGGCTCGATCGCTCCCGGCCGGTGGCGCGGCCGTGACGTCACGATCCAGGACGTGTTCGAGGCGATTGGCGCCCACGCGGCCGGCGACCTCTCCGACGATGAGCTTCATGAGCTCGAGGGCTGCGCGAGCCCGGGCGCCGGGGCCTGCGGCGGCCAGTTCACCGCCAACACGATGGCCTGCGCATTCGAGACGATGGGCATCTCGCCCATGGGCTCGGCGATGGTCCCGGCGATGGACGGCCAAAAGCGGGAGACGGCACGCCAGGCCGGGCAGCTGGCGCTCGAGGCCCTGGCCAACGATCTTCGTCCCAGCAGGGTGATCACCCGGGAATCGCTGGAGAACGCGATCGCCTGCATATGTGCGTCGGGCGGCTCCACCAACGGCGTCCTCCATCTCTTGGCCATCGCTCGCGAGGCTGGGATCGAGTTGGCGATCGACGACTTCGAGCACATCTCCCGCCGCACGCCGCTGCTTGCCGACCTGAAGCCCGGCGGGAAGTTCGTCGCCACCGACCTCTACAAGGCGGGGGGCGTGGCCGTGATCGTCAAGCGGCTGGCCGAGGCCGGCGTGCTCCATTCCGAAGCGCTGACCGTCACCGGGCGAACGGTCGGCGAGGAGGCGAGCGCCAGTGAGGAGACTCCGGGCCAGGTTGTCGTCCGGGCAGTTTCCGATGCGCTGAAGCCCGAGGGCGGCCTCGCGATCTTGCGCGGGAACCTCGCTCCCGAGGGTTGCGTGGTCAAGCTGGCCGGTACCGAGCGGCTCAGCCAGAGCGGGCCCGCGCGCGTGTTCGAGTCCGAGGAGGAGGCCTTCGCGGCGGTTTCGGACCAGGCGATCAAGCCGGGCGACGTGGTCGTGATCCGCAACGAGGGCCCGGCCGGCGGCCCGGGCATGCGGGAGATGCTCCATGTCACTGCGGCAATCGTGGGCGAGGGGCTGGGGGAGGAGGTCGCGCTGCTCACCGACGGCCGTTTCTCGGGCGCCACCCATGGACTGATGGCTGGGCACGTGGCTCCCGAGGCCGTTCGCGGCGGTCCCATCGCCGCGATCCGCGACGGCGACGAGATCAGCTTCGACGTCGAGGGCCGGCGGCTCGACGTCGCCCTCCCGGACGACGAGATCGCCCGGCGGCTCGCCGACTACCGGCCGCCGGCGCCCCGGTACACCAACGGCGTGATGGCCAAGTACGCGAGGAGCGTCTCGTCGGCCTCGCAGGGTGCGGTCACGAGCTAGTCGGCGAGAAAGGTCTCCAGTACGCGGTTGAAGCGAGTCGGCCGCTCGAGCTGGGGCAGGTGGCCGGTGTCGTCGAAGATCACGGTCTGCGAGTTGCGTAGGCGCTTTGAGAAGCCGAGCGCATCCTGAGGCGGCACCACCCGGTCGTTTCTGCCCCAGACGATCAGGGTCGGCACCTCGACCTCGGCCAGCTGGTCGAGGATGTCGTAGCCCACCAGCCCGTGGACGGCGGGCAGGAAGCCCGGCCGGCCGGCGCCGTTTTCGAACTGCTCCTGGAGCACCTCGCGGCGCAGCTCCTCGGGATGCTGAAACAGCCCCTTGAAGGTCGCCCAGCGAACGCGGGGCCGGCGCATGCCGCGCTCCTGGAGGCGAAGCAGGAGCGGCGCCGCTGCCGTCGCCATCCGCGCCAGCGTCTCGGCCGGTTGGCGATGCAGCCGCGCGTGAGAGATCCCCGCGGCTGACACCAGGACGAGCTTCTCGAACCGGCCGGGCTCAGCGGACGCGGCGTCGGCCGAGATGAAGCCGCCCATCGAGTTTCCGACCACGGCGCAGCCGCGTACCTCCAGCGCATCGCAGAAGTTATGCAGCAGGCGCCCGTAGCCCTCGATCGAGATCTCCCAGTCGGGCAACGGCGAATGGCCGAATCCCGGCAGGTCGAGCGCCAGCACCCGATGCTCGCGCGCGAAGTGGGGGATGTTCTCGAGCCAGTTCTGCCACGAGCCCGAGAGGCCGTGCACGAAGACCAAGGGCAGCCGGGGGCCGGACCCCAGCTCCACGTAGTTGACCCGGGCGCCGTCGAGGGTCACCTGGTGCAGGTGGTCTCGCCAGTCCACCCGAAGCCATTCCGGGTCGGGGTTGCCGTAGGGGTCCGGGCCCTCAGCCGGAGTCGCATCCGGCAGTTGGCCCCTCGGAGGCGCGAAGGGGAAGTACTCCTCGATGAGTTGCCCGACCAGGGTCGTGTCAGGTGCGTCCCGGCTCCTGGTGCTCACCCGCCGATTCTACGTGCAGGCCTTCGATGCGTTCACCGTCTGCGTGGTGCCGTTGCTGTAGGTGAATATCGCCTTCAGGTTCAACTGGAGCGGCGTGTCGTCGCACCTGGCGGCCACGAAGCTCCTCCACGCGCTCACTGACCAGGGCGAGCAGCGCGGCGAGGGCCTCATCGAAGGTCACGAGCCCGTGTCGGCCTGCCTACTCCCGCAGCCCGGCGGCTTCGAGGGCTTCTCTGGGCTCCAGGTATGCCCTCGCGTGGATGGCCTTGCCGTTCTTAAGCTCGATCACCCAGGCGACCGGCGACTCGGTCTCGGCTCCGCTTGCTTTGCCACGCGTACGGAGCCGCCCGATTCCGACGACTCGTTCGCCAACGTCGCGGATCTCCGAGTAATCGATGCGGACCTCCGCGAAGACCTCCTCTTGGTCTCGGAACCACTCGCGAACGCCCTCGTGCCCGCGATACATCGTTGCTTTCCCTCCCAGCAATGCAGCTATCGCCGGATGCCACTCCACGTCGGGGTCGAGGTCCTCCAGCATCGCCTCGATGTCCCGGCGGTTGGCCGCATCAGTTGCGCGCTTGAAGGCGTCCACGTTCTCCTGCGACATCGCCCGCGCAGTATCTCGTGAAGCCTCAAAGGGAGAGGCGGCCCTGCACATCCGACCCCGGGACTCTGGGGATACCGAGTTCCAGGAGACCCGCCTCTCCACCACGGGACTTTCCCAGGGGCACTTCCTTCTGAAACTGAGAGTGGACGGATGGACAACGGACCGCCGAGGGGGCCTTTCGCGCCGAGGGAAGGTCGAGATCACGGATGCGCGTTTTCCGAGGACCGCCGAGCGGTCGGCTGCGCGCGTACCGATGCGCTCATGAGGGTTTCCAATGAGTGAGAAAGCGTCCGATTCAGGCACCGGGTTGGTCGAGGCCATCCGCACAGGCCTTCCGCCTGGCGTTGCGCTAGATGAGCGCGAGGAAGCGATCCTCGACCTGGCCGCAAGGCAGGCTCTGCGATGTGCTTTGTCCGTGTCTGGCGCTGATTGGCGTCGGCCGCTAATCGGGGAGGAGTCCGAGCTGGCCGAGAAAGTCCATCTGGTCGAAGAACAGGTGCTCGGACTTCAGCGTGTCGCCGTCGGTGACATAGACCGCCGCCCACCGGAGCTCAACGGCTCGTCCTGTCGGCGCGACGTCACCGTTGGGGGTGTGGAGCACGCCATCATGGGTGCCCGCGAGGGTCCCTTCGGCCGCTGCGGCTGGCCCGTCGGTGAGGAGCTGCTTGATCTCAAGGCGGAGGTCCGGGAACGCTTCGTGGAACACGCCCAAGAAGCTAATGACGTCGTCGCGACCGCTGGCCTGCCCGCCTGGCGCCGCCAGCTCGGCATCGGCGGCCCACGGATCAGCGTCGCTATCACGGTCGTTGACGGCGGCGATGTGCTTGAGGATCACGTCTCTGGCGTCGGGCATCCGCTCTCCGGCTGTAGTTGGCGGCGCGAGTCTCTCAGATACCGGACTGTCGCTTCGGACGAAAAGCGGTGGAGGCGGCTGACTGGCCCCAGCACTGGCTCGCGCTTGGCGCTCGGTTCCTAGAAACCGCTTGGATAAGCCCTTACGCGTACCCCGCCCGCTCGAGGATCGGGATCTCGTGGATCTGGGGCGGCTGGAGGTGGTCCCAGAGGATGCCGCGCGGGCGGTCGTAGGCGCGCTCGACGTCGATCACGGCGCGAGGGGTGGCGATCAGGTCGACGGGCAGGTCGTGTTCGGTGGTCGGCAGGTGCTCGCGAAGGATCTGGATCGGGTGCACGGTGGTGGCGACGACGGTGTGATCGTCGATCTTCCCCGCATCGATCAAGAGCCCGTACTCGAGGTCCGAGAAACCGCCCCCCTTGCCGATCCGCGCCCCGCTCAGGTTGACCGCCACCGAGCCGCAGAGCACGAAGTTGACCTTGGGCATCTCCTCGAGCGCGACCACGCGACCGTGGCGCAGAGCGCCCTTGATCGTCGCCGCCTCCCGCACCTGGGCCTTGGTGAGGCGCTTCGGGTCGAGGAGGCGGAACGGGTGCTTGTCGCGCAGCCTGGGCACCGCCATCACCAGCTGCTTGCCGTCCTCGAGCGCGAGCCTGCGGGCATGGGTCTGAGGTGAGTCGGGGTTGGCCTTGATGACCCGCGCGCGCTTCCAGTGGCGGCTCGCGGCCAGCTTGTCCGCGGCCGGCTTCGCGCCGGCGAAGTTGGGGATCCGTCCCTCTGCGCCCGGGAACCGGGAGACCCCCTCGCGGTCCATCGCCCGCCATACGGCACGTCGCACCTGGTCCTTGGAGCGCATCGAAGGAAACATATTGGCCGCCTTGGGGCAGGCGCCGCGGGAGTGGCAGAATGACGCGCCATGGCGGACGAGCAGCGCACATCGCTGGGCGCCCAGATCCCCGCTTCGGCGGACGAGGGAGACGAGCACTCCGGGCCTGCCGGCCTGCCGGCGCGGATTCGCGAAGGCGCCGCGCCCGAGTCCATGCGGGCGCTCCTGCCGGCGATCGAGCCGGAGCGGCGGCTCAACGACTGGGGGCGCTCGGAGCGGATCGAGGGCGTCTTCGACCGCACCCTGCTCGACTTCTTCTACCGCTACTGGTTCAGGGTCGAGGTCGAGGGGATCGAGAATGTCCCCTCCGACCGCGGAGCGCTGTTGGTCTCGAACCACGCGGGCGCCCTGCCGCCGGACGCGCCGATGATCGCCAAGGCGATCCGGGAGGAGCATCCGTATCCCCGGCCGCTGTACCTCACGGTCGAGCACTTCTTCAAGGGCTACCCGGGCTTCTCGATGCTGATCCCGAAGATCGGCGGCGTGGCGGCGCATCCCGCCAACGTGCACCGGCTGCTGTACGACGAGCAGCAGCTCGTGCTCGTCTTTCCCGAGGGTCGCAAGGGGACCGAGAAGCTGTACCGCGACCGGTATCGGTTGCGGCGGTTCGGGCGCGGGGGCTTCGTAGAGGCGGCGATGCGCGCGGAGGCGCAGCTGGTCCCGACCTGCGTGGTCGGGGCGGAAGAGGCGATGCCGGTGTTCGGCCAGGTGGACGCCCTGCGGCGGTTGACGGGGCTGATCTACTTCCCGATCACGCCGACGTTCCCCTGGCTGGGTCCCCTGGGGATGCTCGGCTACCTGCCGGCCAAGTTCAAGATCCGCTTTCTGGAGCCGATCGACACGGTCGAGCTTGGCGGGGCGGAAGCGGCCGAGGACAAGGCGCTCGTGCAGACCCTGGCTCAGGAGATCCGTGCCAGGATCCAGGAGAGCCTGCACGAGATGGTCGCCAGCCGAAAGTCCGTGTGGTTCGGATGAGCGCGCCGAGGGATGAGCGAAGTCGTCGCGTGCTCGTCACCGGCCTCTCGACCTATTGGGGTAGCCGCCTGGCTCAGGCGCTCGAGAGCTTCGAGCACATCGAGGCGATCATCGGAGTCGACAACCGGTCCCCCACGCGTGAGCTCGAGCGCACCGAGTTCGTCCGGGTCTCCAACCAGCACTCCCTGCTCCAGCGCATCGTTCGGGCGGCGGAGATCGACACCGTGGTCGACACGCGGCTGGTCGTCAACTCGCTCATGGCGTCGCCCCGGGCGGCCCACGAGAACAACGTGATCGGCACCATGAACATCCTGGCCGCCTGCACCGGCGCGGATTCGCCGGTTCGGAAGTTCGTGTTCAAGAGCTCGGCCCACTACTACGGGTCCGAGCAGGACGACCCGGCGTTCTTCACCGAGGAGATGGGGCGCCCGCACTCGCCGCACTCGGCCCTCGAGCGCGACATCGTCGAGGCCGAGCAGGCCGTGAGCGAGTTTGCAGAGCGGAACCCCGACGTGACCGTGACCGTTCTGCGCTGCGCCAACGTGCTCGGGCCCGACGTGGATACCGCGTTCACGCGGATGTTCGGCGCCCCGTTGGTGCTGATGGTGCTCGGCTTCGATCCCCGGCTTCAGTTCGTCCACGAGGACGACGTGGTGCACGCTCTCGAGCACTCGGCCTTCCACCTGACTCCCGGTGTCTTCAACGTGGCGGCCGACGGGGTCTTGGCGCTCTCCGAGATCATCGGACTGCTGGGCAAGCGACCCTTGCCGGTCCTGCCGCCCTGGGGGACCAGCCTGGTCGCCGGGCCGTTGCGCCAGCTGGGCTTCCGGATCCCGGACGAGGTGGTGAACCAGCTTCGGTTCGGGCGCGGAATCGACAACCGGCTGCTGAAGGCGACCGGCTTCCGGTACGGCTACACGACTCGCGAGGCCGTGCTGAATCTGGGCGAGCACCTGCGGCTGGCACCTGTGATCAGGGGCGTGGAGCAGACCTACACGTACGAGCGTGAAGTCGAGGAGTTTCTGCGGTGGAGCCCCTATGTGCGGCGTGAGCGTGGAGCCGAGCGGAGTGGAGTGGCCGCGGACCGCGAGCCGCTGGGAATCTAGGAGTCGCGGAACGCCACCGTCCCGCTTCGTCTGCTCGGGGGATACTGAGCGAGCGATGTCGCAGAAGAACGTAGACATGGTGCGGTCGATGTTCGAGCCGTTCGAAGGTGTCAACGTGGCAGCGATCGACTGGGGCGCCGAGGGGATCCGCGAGGCGCTCGGGCGGGCCTACTCGCCGGACATCGAGCTCACAACGCTGGAGATACCGCTCGGACTCGACGTCAGCGACAGCTACCGTGGATTGGACGGCTTGGTCGAGTACCTGCGGACGTGGCTGGAGCCCTTCGGCGAGTATCACGTCGAGAACCTCGACTACGTCGACGCCGGCGACTGCGTTCTCGTTCCCAGCCGGCAGTGGGGTGTCGGGGGCGTAAGCGGGGCGCGGGTCGAGCTCGAGCTCACGACCCTCTACGAGGTGCGAGACGGTCGAATCACGCGGGTCCACCAATACGACACGATCGACGAGGCTCGCGAAGCCGCGGAACCTCGGAGTAGGCAAGTAGAGAAAGGGAAATCTCCGGGCGCTTCTTAGCCTGGAGATCTAGGAGATCCAGAGCGCCGAAACGGGGTTGCGGCGCCCGGCCGCGCCGCGAATCCGGGTGACCCCGGCTCTACTCTTCAACTGATGGAACGCAGGTTCCAGATAGCCCTCGCCGCCGCCGTCGGCCTGCTCCTCCTGCTTGCCGTGGGCGCGTACGCCGTCGACCGTGCGAACTCGGACCAGATTGCCGATGGGGTGAGGGTTGGCGACGTCGATGTCGGCGGGCTGTCCACAGACCAGGCGCGCACGCGGCTCCGTGCCCGGCTCGCCGAGCCGCTCGAGCAGCCGGTCACTGTGAGGTTCGAGGGCGCCGACTACACGCTCAGTCCCGACCGGCTCGAGCTGCGCGCCGACATCGACGGCATGGTGGATGCGGCGCTCGATGCGAGCCGCTCGGGCGGCCTTCCGACACGGGTGTGGCGCTACGCGACGGGCGGCTCGGTCGATCGCGAGATCGCCCCGCAGCTCACCTACTCGGCCCAGGCCCTGGACGGCTTCCTCGGCGAGGTGGCCGACGAGATCAACCGCCCCGCTCGCGACGCATCGGTCAGCCCCGGGCCTGCATCGCTGAACGCTGTGCCCGGCCAGGACGGGGTCACCGTCAGGGTCAACGAACTGCGGTCCCGCGTGCGGTCGGCGATCGAGAGCCCTCGCCACCGCACCGTGTCGGTGCCGGCCGATCGGGTCAAGCCGGAGGTAACCACCGACGAGCTCGCCCAGCAGTATCCGGCCTACATCACCATCGATCGCGCCGCCTTCCAGCTGCGGCTCTGGAAGAACCTGAAGCTCGCCAAGACGTACACGATCGCGGTCGGCATGCAGGGCCTGGAGACGCCGGCCGGCACGTACAAGATTTACGACAAGCAGGTCAACCCGACCTGGTACGTGCCGGACTCGGCCTGGGCCGGCGACCTGGCCGGCGAGGTCATTCCGCCCGGGCCCGACAACCCCCTCCAGGCACGGTGGATGGGGTTCTTCAACGGCGCGGGCATCCACGGCACCAGCGACGTCGCTTCGCTGGGCAGCGCCGCCTCGCACGGCTGCATCCGGATGTCCGTCCCGGACGTGATTGAGCTCTACGACCAGGTTCCCCTCGGAGCCCCGATCTACATCGGCAACTAGGCGCCTGCAGGCGGCCCCTCTTCGGCAGGCTTGCAGCGGCGGCCGCCGAAACAGCACCCGTGGCTGCCGAATCTTCCGAGCAGGAGGTGAGCCCCGCCTGGGACGCGGCCCTGAAGGGGTTCCAGCGGGAGCTGAGGACCCGCGGCTCCTCGCCGCACACGCTGCGCGCCTACGGGACCGACCTTGTGGAGCTGGCGAAATGGGCGACGGCGCGGGGCATGGCGCCGGGGGAGCTGGCGTATAAGGATCTGAGGGCGTACGCGGCGGTGCTGTCCGAGCGCGGTCTGGCTCGCTCGAGCGTGGCCCGCAAGCTTGCCGCCGTCCGCAGTCTCCATGACCACCTGGTGCGCATTGGCAGCGCGCCACAGAATCCAGCCGAGCTCCTGCCGAGCCCCAAGCGTCGCTCCCGCCTGCCCCGAGTCCTGGGGCCGGACGAGATCGCGACCATGCTGGATCGCATCCCGGCCACGGGGCCGCTCGAGCTTCGCGACCGGGCGGTGTTCGAGCTCGCGTACGCCTGCGGGCTGCGCGCGGACGAGATCGTGAAGCTCGACCTGGACGCACCCGACTTCGATTCGGAGGCGCTGCGGGTTACCGGCAAGGGAGCGAAGACGCGCATCGTGCCGATGGGCGAGCCGGCTCAGCGAGCGCTGGAGCGCTATCTCGCGACGGCCCGGCCGGTGCTCAGCGTCAATCGCGACGAGCGCGCCCTGTTCCTCTCCCGCCGTGGGCGCAGGCTGTCTGGGTCCGATATCCGCCGCCGGCTTGATCGATGGGTGCGGGAGACCGCCGTCGCGGGCCACGTTTCCCCGCACACGCTGAGGCACTCGTTCGCCACCCATCTGCTCGAGGGAGGCGCCGATCTGCGCTCGATTCAGGAGCTGTTGGGGCACTCGAGCGTTTCGACCACTCAGGTATACACCCGCGTCGAGCCGCAGCGATTGCGCTCGGAATACGCACGGTCTCACCCGCGCGCCTGAGCGGCGACGGATAACTTGGGGGGCCGGTAAGGGCGAAGGATAGGTTGGGGTGGGTATGGAGACGAACGTCAAAGCCGTCGAGCTCAAGGACCTGTGGCGACGCTACAAGCAGGACGGCGACGAGCGTGCCCGGGAGCGGCTCGTGGTCGCCTACTCGCCCCTCGTCAAGTTCATCGCCGGCAGGATGGCTTCCGGCCTTCCCTCCCACGTGGAGGAGGCCGACCTGATCTCCTACGGCCTGATCGGCCTGATCGGGGCGATCGAGCGCTTCGACCTCGAGCGGGAGATCAAGTTCGAGACCTTTGCGGTGGCTCGGGTGAAGGGGGCGATCATCGACGAGCTGCGCTCGCTGGACTGGGTGCCTCGCTCGGTGCGCGCCCGGGCGCGCGACGTGGAGAAGGCGCACGCCAAGCTGGAGGGCGAGCTGCAACGCGCGCCCACCGACGAGGAGATGGCGGCCAAGCTGGAGATCAGCGTGGAGGAGTTCCAGGACTCCCTGCTGTCGATCGCCAACTCGTCGGTGTTGGCTCTCGACGACCTGTGGACGTTCGCCGACCCTGAGGGCGGCGGGGGGCAGATCTCCGTCCTGGACACGCTCCAGGATCCCGGCGCAATCGACCCGGAGGCGGAGGCCCAGACGTCCGAACTCAAGGACCGCCTCGCGGACTCGATCGAGTCCCTGCCGGAGCGCGAGCGGCTTGTGGTTGCGCTCTACTACTACGAGAACCTGACCCTGCGGGAGATCGGGGAGGTGCTGGGGGTGACCGAGTCCCGCGTCTCCCAGCTCCACACAAAGGCCGTGCTGGCTCTGCGCTCGCGGTTCGCCGCGCGCTCTGACGAGATCTGAGCTAGGCGGTGACATATATTGGTCGGGATGGCGCCCAGGCCAGCCGACCGGATCCGCAACGTCGCCCTGATCGGCCACCGCGGAAGCGGCAAGACCAGCCTCTGCGAGGCGCTGCTGTTCGAGGCCGGGGTGGTCAATCGGCTCGGCCGGGTCGAGGACGGCACCACCGTCTCCGACTTCGAGCCCGACGAGCAGGAGCGCGGGATGTCGATCGGCGCCAGCGTAGCCTCGTTCGAGTACGGCGATCGCAAGATCAACCTGATCGACACTCCCGGAGAGTCGAGCTTCGTCGCCGACACGCTGGCCGGCCTGCGCGTGGTCGACGCCGCGGTGGTGGTGATCAATGCAGTGATGGGGGTCGAGGTCCACACCGAGCGCCTCTGGAACCGCGCCGCCGCCGAGCGCCTGGCCCGCCTGGTATTCGTCAACATGCTCGACCGCGAGCGCGCTGACTTCTTCCGCACGCTCGATTCCCTCAAGGAGGCCTTCGGCGCTCACGTGGTCGCCACCGAGATCCCCATCGGCTCCGAGCACGAGGTCCGTGGGGTGATCGATCTGATCGACATGAAGGCCTTCGAGTACGCGGGGGAGGGGAGGGGCAGCGCGACGGAGACCGAGATTCCCGACGAGCTGCGCGACCAGGCGGAGGAGTACCGCGAGAAGCTGATGGACGAGGTCGCGGAGAACTCGGACGAGCTCATGGAGCGCTACCTGGAGGGGGAGGAGATCTCCCACGAGGAGATCGTCACCGCCCTCAAGCAGGGCGTCACGCAGGGACAGCTCTTCCCGGTCACCTGCGGGGTGGCGACGAAGAACCTGGGCACCAACCGTCTGCTGGAGGCGCTGGTGGAGGACGTTCCCTCGCCGGCGATGCGGGGGGCGATCAAGGCGCTTGGCGGCGACGGGGAACAGATCGAGATCGAGCCCGACACCGACGGTGAGCCCGTCGCCTACGTGTTCAAGACCACCGCCGATCCCTATACCGGCCGCATCAACATGCTGCGCGTCTATTCCGGCGTCCTGCGCTCGGACTCGCAAGCGTTCAACGTCACGCGCAAAGCCAAGGAGCGAATCGGTCAGCTTGCCTCGCCGTGCGGCAAGGAGACCTCCACCGTGGACGAGCTTGGTGCGGGAGACATCGGCGCGGTCGCCAAGCTGCGCGAGACGCGCGCCGGAGACGTGCTCGCCGCCAAGGACGCGAGCATCGCGTTCGCGCCGCTCGACCTGCCGGCCCCGGTGATGGCGTTCGCGTTCGAGCCGAAGTCGAAGGGTGATGAGGAGAAGGCCGCTGCTGCCGTCCGTCGGCTCACTGAGGAGGACCCGACGCTCGACGTGCATCGCGATCCGGAGACCGGCGAGCAGATCATCGCCGGGCTCACCCAGATCCACGTCGAGGTGATCGTGGACCGGATGAAGCAGCGCTACGGGGCGGAGATCGAGCTGAAACCGCCGAAGGTCCCGTACCTGGAGACGATCCGCAAGCCCGCCAAGGCGCACGGCCGCTACAAGAAGCAGACTGGCGGGCGCGGCCAGTTCGGCGACTGTCACATCGAGATCGAGCCGGCCGAGCTTGGCACTGGGTTCGAGTTCATCAACGCGATCAAGGGCGGTGTGATCCCGTCAGGCTTCATCCCGGCGGTCGAGAAGGGGATCGCGGAAGCGATGCAGCGCGGGGTCCTGGCCGGCTACCCGATCAAGGACCTGAGGGTGCGCCTGTACGACGGCCAGCACCACTCCGTCGATTCCTCCGAGATGGCGTTCAAGATCGCGGGCTCGATGGCTTTCAAGCAGGCCGCCGCCGAGGCGGACCCGTATCTGCTCGAGCCGATCGTGAAGATGACGATCGCGGTGCCGGAGGACAGCGTGGGCGACGTGGTCGGCGACCTCAACTCGCGCCGCGGCCGTCCGCTGGGCATGGAGCCCAAGGGGTCGGTCACGGAGATCCAAGCCGAGGTTCCGATGGCGGAGGTGCTCGACTACGCCCCCGACCTTCGAGCGATCACCGGCGGGCGTGGGGACTACACGATGGAGTTCGAGCGCTACGAGGAGGTCCCGGCGCACATCGCCCAGAAGGTGATCGCCGAGACCCAGGCTGCCGAAGAGGAGCAGGTCAAGGCCTAGGCCGGGGACGATCCCCGGCAATGCCTCGCCCGCGTGCCTCCGGCAGCGTTGCTACGTTGAAGCGCGTGCCGGATCAGCACGACCCGTATCCGATCTGTGCCGTCTGCGGGCGGACCATGCTCAAGGGCGAGCAGGCACACGAGTACGTGAACCCGCAAGGACAGCGCCTTGGCGTCTGCGTGCTGTGCCGCTCGCGCGCTGAGGCGTCGGGCTGGATCCCCGCCGAGGTGGCCGGGTCCATGACGCAGGCGCCGCCGAGCCGGGCCCGTCGTACCGACGCGCTGCGAAAGCGCCTCGAGCGAGCGGCGTCGCGGGCGCGGTCGGCTACGCGGGGGCGCCGCGGGAACGGCGCAACGGCGGAAGCGAGGCCCGTGAAGGAGGGGACGTCGGAGCAACCCCCCGAGCCGCCCGCGGACAAGCCCAAGCAAAAGCCGCAGGCCAAGCGGCAGCCGCCGCGACCGCCTGCCGGGGAGGCGGCGCCCAAAAAGCCTCGCCCGCGACGTGGGCCCGAGGCGCTAATGCGGCGTGCCGTGGAGCGGTTCAACGGCAGCGATGAACGGCGCAAGGTCGCCGGCCTGATCCGCTCGCTCGGGGAGCCACGGGCCGCCGTGCGCCCCGACGCCGGCCGCCAGATGGCGCTGGTAACCGTCGCCTGGGAGCTGTCGTGGTATCAGTGGGAGGTCAACGCGGACGGCCAGGGAGAGCTCGTGCGAGAGGTCGCCAGGGGCGACGAGGTTTCCGAGCTCACCGAGGAAGCACAGGCCTGGAACGCAGCTGTTGCCGAGGACGGCAAGCTGCGGCTGCGGTCCACGTCTCCCCGTCGCCAGGCGTCGGCCAACAAGGCTTGAACGCCGCGCGGCTGGTCGTCAAAGTCGACGGGGGCGCGCGCGGCAATCCCGGCCCGGCGGCGATCGCCGCCGTAGTGACCACCCCCAAGGGCGAGATCCTGGAGGAGGGCTCAGAGACCATTGGGCCGGCGACCAACAACGTGGCCGAGTACCGGGCGCTCCTGCTGGGGATCGAGCGCGCCCAGGCCCTGGGGGCCGTCGAAATCGAGCTGGTGGGCGACTCGGAGCTGATCGCCCGCCAAGTGCGCGGGGAGTACCGGGTCAAGGACGCAGCCCTGCGCGACCTGCACGCACAGGTACGCGAGGCACTCCAGAGCTTCGAGCGCTGGTCGATCCGCAATGTGCCCCGGGAAGAGAACGAACACGCCGACCGCCTGGTCAACGAGGCGCTCGACGCCCCGGGGTAGCGGCGCCGAGCAGCACGACCTACCAGGGAGCGCTGGCTAGAATCCTTGCCCTGCGCGGCTGTAGCTCAGTTGGCTAGAGCGTCTGCTTGCCATGCGTGAGGGGGAGGGCGGCGAAGGCCGCCCTTTCGGCTTGGTAGGGCGATTTTCGGTTGGGTTGATGGAATTGCTGGCCTGATCGGATCAGGCGCGATCCGGTGCGATACGGGCAGGGGATCGGACTCCCTGCCCATGCGCCGCACAGCGATAACTGCTGAGGCCGGCGTGCATCAGCTGAGTAAACGCTGTCGTTGGCGGTCTCCGTCCTGGGCGAGGGTCTTGTAACCGGCCGCGAGATGCCCGCTTTGCATGGAAAGCGACACCTTCAGCATCGCGAGATACTGCGCGGGCGATGTCGCAGGAGAACGTGGAGGTAGTGAGGAAGGGGCTCGCCCTCTATAACCGGCGCGACTTCGAGGCCCTGCAGGCGCTGAACCATCCGGATGTGGAGTTGGATTGGTCGGCGTCCCGTGCGCCGTACGCGGGCGTCTACCGGGGGTGGCCCGAGGTCTTGCGCTTCTACAAGAATGTCTTTGCCGAGGTCTTCGAAGAAAACGTAATTGAGCCGGAGCGCTTCATCGAGTCCGGCGATTCGGTGATCGTCCCTAACACCGGCCAGGTCCGAGGCCGGGATGGCATCCATGCGGTCGCGCGAAGCGCCTTCGTCTTCGAGGTTCGCGGCGGTCGCATCGCCCGAATCCGGCTCTATCAGGAGACACGCGAGGCCCTTGAAGCTTTCGGACTTTCGGAGTAGGTGATGTCGCAGGAGAACGTGGAGGTGATCCGGGCGGCCTATGACGCCTTCGCGCGGGGCGATCTTGAGGCTGTCTCGCAGCTTCACGACCCGGCGATCGAGTGGCACACCAGCGTCGAGGACCCCGATGCGGCCATTCATCGCGGCCCGGTCGCCGTAAGGCGCTACTTCGAGGGGTATATGGAGACCTTCCCCGGCTTTCGAGCCGACCTCGAGGAATGCGTTGAGGCGCCGGGGGGCCGGGTGCTTGCCGCCACCCACTACACAGGGCGAGCAAGAGCGAGCGGCATGGACATGGACTGGCGGCAGTGGCTCCTCTACACGGTCAACGATGGGCTGATCGTACGAACCGAGGAGTGCTTCAACCGCGACGAAGCCCTCGAAACCGCCGGGCTGCGGGAGTAGGGCTACTCCGTGGGAGTCATCACGTCCCTGAACGCCAGGTGTCGCTCCCAGTACGGCTCCACACGGTCGAGAGCCGCCTTGAACCGAGCCACGGTCTCCACGGTCTCCCCCTCTAGGTAGTAGACCCTCGCCCCCAACTCCTCGATGATCTTGTACGGGAGGTACCCAGTCTGGCTGTCGAACTCTTCCAGCAGATCGCGGCCCCGGCCGCTGATAGGCGTCAACTCGACGATGGCGGGCACCTACGGCGATGCTAACCATCGAGTCACCGAAGAACGTGGCGCTTTAGATTCCGCCAATGCTGTCGCCGTAGCATCGGACGCGATGCCTCATTTCCTCGTCCGCATTGGAGGCGACGTTGATCGAGTCGCATGTTTTTTGGCCGTGGCCGGGATTCAGAATCTCCGCACCGAGGAGGGCGTGAGGGCTCGGCTTTCCGCCGAGGACGGCGAGAAAGCCGTGCAACGGGTCCGAGCGGCGCTAGAAGGTGAGCCGTTCACGGTCGAGGTGGTCACGCCCGAGCCAGAAACGCGACGCGGCCTGCCGTAAAAGGACTATTTCGCCACGGGTCCAGCGGGGTTTCACCCGAGATTTTTCGGTTTTCTCTACGCCGAGCCACTGGGGCCGTCCCACGCCTTCGCGGTATCGCTGGTCCACCCTCCCCCTAGGCGCGAGATACTGCGCGGGCGATGCCGCAGGAGAACGTCAGGGAGCGGATGACTCCGCAACGGTGACCGCTGATTGCACATCTGGGAGTAGCTGCGCTCGAATGATCTTCTCGTCCTCGGGGCGAAGCGTGTACAGGTAAGCGAAGCGCTGGTCGACTTCAACGCCGCTCCGCTTGCCCTTCCCCCAAAGCCGTACGTCCACCACATAGCGACCGTCGCCAACGTCGAATACCGCGAGCGGATCCATTCGGACCCCCTCCCAGGTCTCCCACACCTCGTCCCAGTAGCGGCGCAGGCTCTCATGTCCTTGCATCGGCGCGACGTCCGTGAAGACGCCCGAGATGTCCCACACTGCGTCCTCGGCGTACAAGTTCTGCATCAGGTCTAGCTCGCCGCGATTCCAGCATTCAAAGCGTTCCTTGAACTGATCGAGGACTGCGGGAGAGACCGTCTGGGCGATGCGTCGAGCCTACTCCTCCGACGAGAGACTGGCCGTGATCGT
>DATMZR010000042.1 GCA_035573435.1 Solirubrobacterales bacterium | reverse complement strand
GTGCCGGGATGCGGCACCCGTTCCTCGAATCGATCGCGCAACGGCTGGCGGAGCGGAGCGTCGCGACCCTGCGGTATCAGTTTCCCTACATGGAGCGGCGGGCCCGCCGGCCCGATCCGCCCGCGGTCGCCGCCGCGACGGTGCGCGCGGCGGTGATCGAGGCGGCCCGCGTCGCGCCGGGGGTGCCGCTCGTGGCGGGCGGCAAGTCGTTCGGCGGGCGCATGACCTCTACCGCTCAAGCTGAGGACCCGCTCCCGGGTGTGCGAGGGCTCGTGTTCCTCGGCTTCCCGCTGCATCCTCCCGGTCGCCCAGCCGACAAACGGGCGGAGCACTTGGCCCAAGTGCGGATTCCGATGTTGTTCCTGCAAGGCGACCGTGATGAGTTCGCCGACCTGAAATTGTTGAAACCCGTGGTCAAACAGCTTGGCGAGCGGGCGACGCTGCATTTAGCGGAAGGTGGCGACCACTCGTTTCATGTCCTCAAACGATCGGGCAGGACCGACACAGAGGTGATGGCGGAGCTCGTGGAGACCATCGTAGTTTGGACAGCCGGGATCGTCTGACGGGCGCGAGGGTGCCGGGCTCTCGCGGAGCGACTGCGTCGTTTTGTCGCGGAGCGAGGGCCCGGCGCCCGAGCGCCAGGGGGGTGCATGCCGAATTACTGGATCGTGAAGACCGAGCCGTCCACCTACAGCTACGACGACCTCGCGCGCCAGAAGACGGCCGTCTGGGACGGGGTCAAGAACAATCTGGCCCTGAAGTACCTGCGCCAGATGCAGCCCGGGGACCGGGTCCTGGTTTATCACACGGGAGACGAAAAGGCCGTGGTGGGCGTGGCAGAGGTGACATCAGAGCCCTATCCCGACCCCAAGCAAAAGGATCCCAAGCTGGCCGTGGTGGATCTCCGGGCGGTGGAGAGACTGCCGCGGCCGGTGCCGCTCGCCGAGATTAAGAAGGACCGGGCGTTCGCCGAACTGGGGCTGGTGCGCATAGGGCGTCTTTCGGTGATGCCGGCATCGGCGGATCAGGTCAAACGCATCCTCAAACTCGGTGGCGTTAAATAACGGAGGCCTCATGGGTAAAGGCGACATTCGCACCAGGCGTGGCAAGATTTTTCGCGGTACGTACGGCACCACCCGCCTCAAGAAGAAGAACTTGAAGAAAAGGAAGGCCGCCGAGGCGGCGAAGGCGGGGAAGGTGGAAGGGCAGTGAGAGCTCTTTGGGTCGCTGGGATCGTCCTGCTTGGCGCCGCGCCGGTCACGGCCCAGCGGGACGACCGCTGGCAGATCACGCTCAACGACGCAAAGATTCTCTGGGAGCTGCATCTGGTCCGATTCCGGGGCGACACGCTCGTCGTGCAGCAGGGTGACTCGACGTTCCGTTTCCCCATCAATCAGGTCGACGAGCTGCGCCTCGTACGGAAGGCCGAGCGGCGCCAGACCGCGGAGCCCAATCGCTACGGCGGCGTCTTGGGCGGCGCGGATGACGAGGTCTTCCGGCTCACGCTGTACGACCTCGCCGAGCGTCGTCAGATCCTCGCACAGATCTTCAAGGACCATCCGCCCGCGCCGTCCCCGTAGGGCCCGGTGAGCCCCGCGCAACGCATTCTTCTCGCCGATGCCGACGCGTTCTATGTAGCAGTCGCGCGTCTGACGGATCCTGAGGGCGCGGGTAAGGCTCGGCTGCTCATCGTCGGCGGCTCGCCCGAGCAGCGCGGTGTCGTGACCTCCGCGTCGTACGAGGCTCGAGCCTACGGCGTGCATTCCGCGATGCCGATGGCACGCGCCGTGCGCCTCTGCCCCGGAGCGACCGTCGTGCCGGTCCCGTGGGAAGCCTGCGCGCGGAAGAGTCGGGAGATCGGCGTGGCGCTGCGGCGCTTCACCCCCGTCGTGGAACAGGCCTCGAGCGACGAGTTCTATCTCGATCTCTCGGGCACCGAGCAGCTGTACGGCGGAGAGCCGCTCGCTGCGACGGCCCGCCGAATGCGCGATGCCGTGATCGCCGAGACCTCGCTCTCGCTGTCGATCGGGGGAGGGACGTCCAAGTTTGTAGCGAAGCTCGCCGCGGGCGTGGCCAAGCCGCGCCCCGGCGGGGCGGCGGACGGCGTGCACGTCGTAGCCCCCGGAGCAGAGGCCGACTTCATGCTCCGGTTCGCGCTCGCGGACATCCCCCTCATCGGTCCCAAGTTCCAGGAGCGCCTGGCTCGCTTCGGCCTCCGTACCGTGCGCGACGTGGTGAGGCATGAACGGGAGACGCTGGTGGGCTGGCTGGGGGAGCGCGAGGGTAGCTGGCTGTACGAGCGGACGCGCGGGATCGATCGGGCGCCGGTTGAGGCCAATCGCGAGACCAAGTCGGTGAGCCGCGACGAAACGTTCGCCACCGATCTGGACGACGACACCGCGCTCGCGGCCAGGCTGCTCACCCTCG
>DATMZR010000041.1 GCA_035573435.1 Solirubrobacterales bacterium | reverse complement strand
TGGCGAGCTCGGCCAGGACCCGGTTGGTCTGGCGCAGCGCCGGGTCGGCGCGCCTGATGATCGCCGCGAGGTCCTTCCCGCGGGCCGCGAACCCGGCTCCCAGGTCGTTGAGGATCAGCCGGAAGCGGTCGGCGTAGGGCTCGCGCATGATGTTGTTGATCAGGTCGATGTCGACTTCCTTGCCGTTGTTCTCCAGCGGCAGGAAGTGCTGCCCGGCTCCGGGCTGGCCGTCGGGAACCACGTCCAGAGCCGGTGGCGGCTCGGAGCCCGGCGCCCGCGGTTTGGTGGGCTTGCAGTCGACGTACTTCTCGCCCAGCAGCGACTGGGGACGGATCAGGCAGGTGGCGTCCTGGCGGAAGTCCTGGAAGCCGGCCTCGTCGATCTTCATCACGACCACCGCCTTGCCGGGATCCTCCGAACCGTCGCGGCGCGCCTCCTCGCCCGGCAGCGTAACCGCGACGGACGACACGGACCCGACGTTGGCGCCGGCGATCCGCACCTGCTCGCCGGGGACCAGGAAGCCGCCGTTGTCGAAGATCGCGCGGACCTCGTAGTCGTCCCCGTCGCCGCTCGCGGCCTGGCCGAAGACGGTCAGTGTGGCCGTGGCCAGGAGCGCGACTATGGCTGCGATTCGCCTCATCTCATCATCCAGGGGGAACGTCGGAGGGATCGCACTTCGGGTTCGGGGACTGTCCGCCGCTCAGCAGGCTGCCGTCATCCGTGAACGGGTTGGAGCCGGAGATCGGCTGCGTGGCGCCGCCCGGGCAGCGGGTGAAGATGTCGAATTCGAGGTCGTTGAACTGCTCGCTCGGCGGAATCGGCGCGAGCTGGCCGGTCGTGTAGGGCCCGCCGCCCCCGGTGCAATGTGAGTTGGTGTCGCCCGACTTGCAGTAGTGGAAGAGATTCGCCTGGGCGGTGGAGACGCGCGCGTAGTGGCCATTCGCGTCGTAGAAGGACGTGACCTCGGCGAACTTGGAGAGGAAGCCCATCAGGTCGGGCATGTACGGACGGGCGAACTCGATTGTGGGCTGGGAGGCGTCGAGCCCTGCGATGGTCCGGGGGACCGAGCTGCTCGCCTTGTTCTCGATTTTCGGCAGCTCCTGCAGCGAGTCCGTCAGATCGTTCGTCGGGCCACTGCGGTTGACCGTTAGGCGGAGGTCGTGGAAGACGGGGATCGACCGCTCGGCCACCGGACGCAGCTTGCGGAGGAACGGCGCGAGATCCTTGGTCGCCGGCTTGAACTCGTTGACCAGCGGCGTCAGGTCGTCGAGGAACGCTCGCACGTTGACGAAGGTGGTGTTCGCCTGGCGAAGCGCCGGAGGGAAGGCCTGCAGCGAGGTGTCCAGAGCGGTTTGCTCTTGAGCGATCGCCCCGAGGAACTCGTTCGCGTTCTGAGTCAGCGCCGAGAGGTCGTCGCGGCGGTCCGCGATCGCTCCGAGCGCCCGCGATCCCTGAACCAGGAACTGGCTGAGCGACCGGCTGTCGAAGTTCACCTCCGCGAACAGTCGTCGGGACGTCGACAGGCCGGGCGCAAAGTACTTGTAGGTTCTCTGTGCACCCTCCGCGTGGTTGGCGTAAAGCGACGCGGAGCCCTGGATCACGTTCCGCAGGGCCTTCTGCGTCCGCGGGCGCAACGTGTTGAAGATCTGGTCCAAGTCGACCGGCGAGGTGGTCTTCTCGCCCGACAGCGTCGCCCCGTCGTCGAGCTCCGTGGTGTTGTCGGGGCCCGGGGTAATCGAGACGTAGCGGTTCGCAATCCCCGACAGGGAGGTGGCCCGGATGGTCGCCGAGGTTCCCTCGTGCAGCGGCTCGTCCACCGAGATCGTCACCTCGGCCTGGCTGTCGTCTGTGAGGGTGACGTCCTTGACGCTGCCGATTTTTTGCCCGGCTCGCAGCACCTCGTTGCCGGAGACGAGCTGGCCGCCGTTCTCGAACAGCAGGTGATAGGTGCGGCCGTTGCCGTTGCCGAACAGGACTACGAGCACCAGCACCAAGCCGGCGATCAGCGCCGCGCCGGCCGCGGCCCGAGCGAGCCATGGAGTGCGCGCGGCGGTCAGGGTCTGCCGTTCAGGCGTCACCGTTTACAGGGCCGTACCCGCCCGCTCCTCCTTCGAAACCACGTGAGCCTCAGGCTTTCTCCCGCGGACTGTCATCTCTCCTTCCCTGGACGGGGCACTGGGCCCCGGCACGAGGGTTTTCTCCTCCGTACGGAATCCTATTCCCCCGCCGCCGCAAATGGCGCAGTAGGCACAAAATTGGGCGCGGATTTACACGCGGCCGATCCGCGGCGGCCGACGGGCGGGCGCTACTCGCGCGGCGCGCGGCCCGTGAGCGCCCGGTACAGATCGTTCGCCCGCGTCCCCGTCAGCGCCGCGACGACGCCGGCGGCGGCCCGTGGCCGGGCCCCGGACTGGACCAAACGCCGTAGGGCGTCGACCGCGAAGCCGATGTCTGGGGAGCTGGCTGTGGTGGCGGCGGGCGCCAGCACAACCACGATCTCGCCCTTGACCTCGTCGCGGAACCGCCGCGCCAGCTCGCCGAGTGTTCCGCGAGCAACCTCCTCGTGAAGCTTGGACAGCTCGCGGCAGACGGCGGCGGGGCGGTTGGGGGCGAGCGCCGCGAGCGCCGCCAGCGAGTCGGGCAGGCGCCGCGGCGACTCGAATGCCACCACGGTCTCCGCCGAATGCAGCACCCGCTCGAGCTCTCCGGCCCGGCGCGGCAGAAAGCCCTCGAACCGCCACCGGTCGAGTGGCAGCCCCGACGCCACCAGGGCCGTGGTCACCGCTGAGGGGCCGGGCAGCACCTCGACCTCCAGGTCGCGTTCGATGCAGGTCCGGATCAGCGGATAACCCGGGTCGGAGAGCGCCGGTGTCCCCGCGTCGGAGATCAGGACCACTTTGGCGCCGCGCTCGATCTGCTGTGCCAGCTGAACCGCCCGCTCGGCCTCGTTGCCCTCATGGTTGGAGACGAGGCGCGGGCGGGGGATGTCGAGCCGCTCGAAAAGCCTCCCTGCCCGCCGGGTGTCCTCGCAGGCGACCAGGTCCGCCTCCCCCAGGGCTCGGCGCGCGCGAGGGCTGAGGTCCTCGAGGTTCCCGATCGGCGTCGGGCAGACGGTCAATCGTCCGGGCATCCAACCCCGCTTCCCTCGAGCTCGGTCGCCGCCATGGTCGCCGCCCCGATCATTCCGGCGTCCGGTCCCAGCTCGGCGGTCGCGACCCGGGTCCCGTTCATGGGCGGCAGGGCTCTGGCGGCGAGCTCCCGCCGAGCCGGTCCGGCCAAGAGCTCCCCCGCCCTGCTGACGCCGCCGCCGATCAGGATCACGTCGGGCTCGAAGGTGTTGGCGAAGCTCGAGAACGCCACGCCCAGCCGCCTCCCGACCTCCTCGAGAACGCCGCGAGCGGTTGCGTCGCCGGCCAGTGCCGCATCGGTGACCTCCTTGCCGTCGAGCTGCGCGCCGCGGGCCAGCGCGCGGCCGAGCGCGGACTCCGGGGCGGCCTCGGCCGCCGCCAGGCCATCGCGGGCGATCGCGGTCCCGGAAGCCAGCGCCTCGATGCAGCCGCGGTTGGGGCAGTTGCCCTGGCAGGGGGGGCCGTCGGCGTCGATCACGGTGTGGCCGAGCTCGGCGCCGGCGCCGGTCGAGCCCCGATACAGCTGCCCATCGATGATCAGCCCGCCGCCAATCCCCGTACCGATGGTCAGCATCACTGCGTTCCGCGCTCCGCGGGCGGCGCCGAAACGGTGCTCGGCGAGGATGGCGACGTTCGCGTCGTTGTCGATCAGCACAGGCAGCCCGAGGCGCTCCGTCATCAGCTCCCGAATCGGCACGTCGGCGAGCTCGAGGTTGACGGCCATGATCGCAACGCCCCGCCGGCGGTCGATCGTGCACGGGATCCCCAGCCCGGCGGCGGCCAGCTCGGGCCGCGCCGCGCGGGCCGCCCGCAGCTCGTGCTCGAGTGTCTCCAGCAGCTCATCCTGGCCCAGGCCATGGCTGGGCGCGGTGGAGCGGTAGAGGACCCTGCGCTCGGAGTCCACCACCCCGACCAGCATCTTCGTTCCCCCCAGGTCGACCCCGATGGTCTCCATCGTCAACCAGCAGCCTCGCCCGGGCTAGCGACGAAGTCGCGGTAGATGCGAGTTGCCCGGGTCCACACCGTTCACGCCCGAACCCGCCGCCCCCGGACGAGTCCGAGCCTTCGGCTCGGACCACCGGTCGCCTTCGGCTCCCTGGGAGGAGGCGGCGGTTGATTCGGGAGGGATCTGGGCCATTCGGCAGTATTACCCGCTCATGCCAGCCAACGGGGATCAGGGCCCAGCCGGCGGCGAGCAGGGCCCACCCGAGCGGCCCGACTACAAGGTGTACCGCTCCCGGCCCGGCCTGCTGAGCCGGCTTCGCTCACCGGATCTCGCCACGCTCCGCGAGCGACTGAGGGCCAAGGGCCCGTCCAGGGCCGACCCCGAGAAGAGACCCCGAGCGCCGGAGGCGCCGAAGGAGCGTCCGCCATGGCGCCGAGTCCTCAAGTGGGTGGGAATTGCCGCGCTCGCTTGGCTCGCCTTGAGCATCGTTGCCTTCGCGGTCTCCTCCCAGATACAGAAGGGAAAGCTGGCGGACATGGGCGACACGCTCGGCGGGAATCCGTTCATGCTCGGCTTTCCGCAGACCGTCCTAGTGCTCGGCACCGACGTCCGCCCGTCGGGCTTGGCGGCTACGAACGAGGCCACCCCCCAGAAGTGCATCGACGCAGCCGGCGAGGGCAAGCCGCCGCCCTCGACCTGCTCGCCCTACCGGGCCGACACGATCATGCTCGTGCGCGCCGGGCGTTTTGCCTTTCGCAAGCTGTCCATCCCGCGGGACACCTTCGCCTCGATTCCCGGACACGACGCCCAGAAGATCAACGCCGCCTACGCGTTTGGCGGCGCCAAGCTCGAGGTCCAGACCGTGGAGCAGTTCCTCGGCATCGACGTCGACCAGGTCGCCGTGGTCGACTTCAACGGCTTCCGCGACTTCATCGACGCGATCGGCGGCGTGACGGTTGACATCGACACCAAGGTCTGCTCGGAGATCTCGGGCGGGGCGGAGAACGGCGGCTTCAGCCTCTTCCTCGATCCGGGGGAACACGACCTCAATGCAGACGAGGCGCTGAGCCTGGCGCGAACGCGCAAGAACTTGCCCACGGATCAGCAGGGGAACCCCTGCCCGCCGATCGACGACCTCGACCGCGCCGAGTTCCAGCAGGACGTCCTGTCGGGGATCAAGGGCCGGATGACGAGCATCACCCGGCTCCCCTACAACTTCATCAAGGGGCCGATCATCGGCTGGAACGCGCCCAAGGCGTTCGTGTCGAGCATGGGCATGCTGACGATGCCCCAGTTCGTCCTCTCCGCGGCACTGGGCTTCAGCTCGAAGAGCCAGGTCCTCGAGCCCGCGGGGCCGGGGCCGCTCGGCAGCCTCACCGTCTCGCAGGAGGAATGCGCCCGCGCCGTGAAGCGGTTCCTGGGCCACGACCCGCCGGAGACCCCGGCGTGCTCCCCCGCAGGTTAAGTGCGAGCCGCCGCTGGCGACTTTGTGGCGCATACCGCCACAAACTCGCCAGTTCGCCCGGGGAGTTTCTCAGTCGTCCTTGCTGGACGACGTGGCCTTCTCGCCCTTCTTCTTCTCCGTCGTCGAGTCTCCGCCCGCGTCCTTCGCAGGCTTGCCGTCGTTCGAGTCCGACGCCTTCGCGCCGGACTTTCGCGCGTAGTCCGTCGTGTAGAAACCGGAGCCCTTGAAGTGCACCGCAACCGGGTGGAGAACTCGCTCGACCGGCTCGCCGCATACCTGGCAGGTCGACACCGGGTCGTCCGCGATCGCCTGGAAGACTTCGAACTGGTGTCCGTTGGGGCAGCGGTACTCGTAGATCGGCATCGGACCCCGATTATCGCAGCCGGTCCCGGCGGTCCTGGCACTCCGGATGCACGAGTGCCGATTCAGCTGGCCCGCGGCAGCCGCTCGCGGCCTGCCTCCCGGTCCTCGTGGATGCGGGGCACGGGGCTGCGACTGTCAGGCGCGAGGAGGGTGATCCCGGTGAACTGCCACACGAGCCAGATCGCCAGGTGCCTGCTCGCCCGGATGGGCGCCGTCACGATGTTCTGCATGGTCGCCTCCCGCTGAATGGATCCGCATTCATGGTGAACCGCTGAGCGGCCGGAAAAGGAGCCGGCCGCCTCAGGTCACTTGGCCCGCGCCGCAGCCGCCGCTAGCCTGCGCCGAAGCGATGACCGGCACCGCGAAGCAGCCAACGGAGGCGAGCCGCGCCCCCGAGGTGACCTTGGACGAGGTCGTCGCCCTGTGCAAGCGGCGCGGCTTCGTCTTCCAGTCCTCGGAGATCTACGGTGGGCTCGCTTCCACCTACGACTACGGCCACTACGGCGTCCAGCTCAAGAACAACGTCAAGGCCCAGTGGTGGCGGGCCGTCGTGCAGGAGCGGGATGACATGGTGGCCCTGGACGCGGCGATCCTCATGCACCCCCGAACCTGGGAGGCGTCGGGCCACCTGGAGGGCTTCACGGACCCAATGGTCGATTGCCGCACCTGCAAGCTCCGCTTCCGGGCGGACAAACTCGAGGACGCCGCGTGCGGGCGGAAGCCGTCCGTGCATCCCGGTGAACACAGCGAGTGCGACCTGACCGAGCCTCGCCAGTTCAACCTGATGTTCGAGACCTTCATGGGCCCGGTCCGCGATGACGCCGCCCGCGTCTACCTGCGACCGGAGACGGCCCAGGGGATCTTCGTCAACTTCAAGAACGTCCTTCAGTTCGCGCGCAAGAAGCCGCCGTTCGGGATCGCTCAGGTCGGCAAGGCCTTTCGGAACGAGATCACTCCGGGCAACTTCATCTTCCGCACGCGGGAGTTCGAAATGATGGAGATCGAGTACTTCGTCCGCGGCGACGATGCCGACCGGTGGCACCAGCAGTGGATGGAGGACCGCATGCGCTGGCACACCGACCTCGGCATCCGCCCCGACCATCTGCGCCTGCGTAAGCACGGGCCCGATGAGCTGTCTCACTACTCCTCGGCGACCTCCGACATCGAGTACCTGTTCCCCATGGGGTGGTCCGAACTCGAGGGGATCGCCAATCGGGGGGATTACGACCTCTCCCGCCACGCCGAATTCTCGGGCGAGAAGCTCGAGTACTACGACCAGGACAAGGGAGAGGCATTCGTGCCCCACGTGATCGAGCCCTCGCTGGGGGTGGACCGCTCACTGCTCGCCTTTCTCGTCGACGCCTACGACACCGAGGAGGTCGAGGGGCGGAAGCGCACCGTGCTCCGCCTTCACCCTCGCCTGGCGCCGGTCAAGGCGGCGGTGCTGCCGCTGGTCTCCAAGGCCGGGATGCCCGAGAGGGCACGCGAGATCTACGAACAGCTGCGGGCCCAGTTCCCGGCCGAATTCGACGAGGGCGGCTCGATCGGCCGCCGCTACCGCCGCCAGGACGAGATCGGCACGCCCTGGGGAATCACCGTGGACGGCCAGACAATGGAGGACGGCACGGTAACCCTTCGCGACCGCGACAGCCTGGAGCAGGTGCGGGTCCCGGCCGACGACCTAGCCGAGCGCCTAGCCGCGAAGCTGGCCGAGCCCTGGCTGAGCCCGAAACTGGGCTGACGGACGCCCTCAGCGCTGCGTCAAATGAAAAGGGCCCGCTGGGCGGGCCCTTTTCGAGATCGATCTACGCGTACAGGGGAGGGTGCGTATCTCGAAGACGCTGTCCAAAACGTAGCAGGTTTCTAGGACGGAATGGACGAAGTGGCCAGAAGAATAATCGCGGAGCTTGCTGGAACCCACAGCCCTGTGAGGACGGAAACCACCGTGAGGTTGGTCACAGAACGGTTTGGCTTCTCGTCGGCGGTGCATTAAGCTCGGTGCAACCGTGTCATCGATTGATGACAAATGGGTGGAGCGCGCAAGCGAATGGGTTGAGCGGAGGAGAGTCAGATGAGCGTTGCGCAGAAGGACGGGATCGAGCGGGGTTCCTTCGTCGATCAGATCTCCTACGAGGATCTGTACCGGCGCTGGGAGGAAGGCAACTGGAGGGCGACTGAGATCGACCTGGCCGAGGATCGCAGGGGCTGGGAATCGCTGAGCGAGATCCAGCGGAAGTCGGCGCTGTGGACCTATTCGATGTTCTTCTACGGGGAGGACTCGGTCACCGACAACCTGTCTCCCTATATCGACGCGGCGCCGCTCGAGGAGCAGAAGTACTTCCTCGCGACCCAGCAGGTCGACGAGGCGCGCCACGCGGTCTTCTTCCACCGCTTCTTCAAGGAGGTGATCGGCGCCGGCGAGTCGATCGGCTCGACCCTCGCCTACACCCAGTCGCAGCTCGGCTGGGGGTACCGCAACGTCTTCGGGCGCCTCGACCAGATGGCCGACGAGCTGCGCAAGGATCGTTCGCTGCCCAAGTTCGCCCAGGCGATCGCGCTCTACCACCTGGTCGTCGAGGCGGCCCTGGCGCAGCCGGGACAGCACTTCATCGAGGACTACTTCAACAAGGCCGGGACGATGCCCGGGTTCAGCAGCGGGATGCACAACGTCTCGCGGGACGAGCAGCGCCACATCGGCTTTGGGGTCAAGGTGCTCTCGGACTGCTTCCGTGAGAGCGATGAGTGCAAGGCAGCCGTGGACGAGATCCTGCGTGAGGTGTTGCCGTGGTCCATGTCCGTGTTCGTGCCGCCGGACTGGAACCTCGAATACACGCGCTGCTGGGGGTTCGAGTTGGAGGACATCTACGGGTTCGGAATCCGCTCGGTCGAGACCAAGTGGAAGGCGGCCGGCTACCCGATCAACGAGATGCCGTCCGACATCTTCCCGTTCGATCTGTCACGGCCCCCGGTGGAGCGAGCCAGGCGGGCGATCACCCTGCTGCGCGCCGGCGTCGTCGGCGAGCCCGTCGCCAACCCCGACTCGTCTCCCGAGACCCAGGCGCTCCTGTTCGACGTGGTCGCGCGGTCTGCCCAAACCGACGCGGTGAACGGCCAGCCGGTGACGATCCAGTGGCGCTTCTCGGACGCGGCCCCCTGGTACATCAGGATCGACAACGGGAGCACGGAGGCAGTCCAGGGCGAGGCTCCGCGGCCGAGCCTGACGTTCGACACCTCGTGGCGCGACTGGCTGGAGGTCACCACCTACGGCGGCGATCCGCGGCGGGCGGTGCTGCGCCGTAGGCTTCGGCCGCACGGCTCGCTCAAGCTGCTCTGGAAGCTGCAGCAGATCTTCCCGCGGGGAAGCTCTGCCCGTTGACGCTCACTCCGAGCTGAGCAGGAAGCGCGCCACCGCGGCGCCCGTCTGAACGGTTCCTGCGAATTCACGCTCGGGGTCCGTAAGGCGCTGGAGCGCGCCGCCGTCGGCGGCCGCGAACATGTACGAGACCACCGACTCGGCGTCGAAGCGCAGCGAGAGCACGCCCTCGGCCTCCTTTTGGCGCAGGTCACGGGCGACGTGCTGACGGCAACGCTCGTAGAGCTCCGCAAGCTCGGCTTGGATCTCGGGGTTCTGGCGCCCGGCGGTGAACAGCTCGTAGAGGATCACGTAGAAGCCCGGGTCCTCCCGCAGTATCTCCTCGGCGCCCGCGACGAGCACGGCGATCACGTCGTCCACGGTCTTGGCCGCCGCCAGAGGCTCGTCGAGCATCGCGATGCGAGTCACGACGTCGTTCCGAAGGACTTCGATCAAGAGGCGCTCCTTGGTCCCGAAGTAGTAGTGGAGCAGCCCGCGGCTGACGCCGGCTTCGCGCGATACGTGCTCAAAGGTGGCGCCGACGATGCCCCGCTCGGCGACGCAGTGGCGCATTGCGTCGACGATCCGCTGGACCTTCTCGCCGCTCAGCTCGCGCTGTGCGTTATCGAATCCCGCCTCGACGGTTTCTGATTCCACTGGGATCTCTCTCCGAATAATCCGGCGGCAGCCTCGCCTTCGGCTGCGTTGCCGCCGGGCTTGGGCGCCTACCTTACCCGGCAGGCACCTCCGTATCTACCGCGAACTGCGTTCGCTAGTACGAACCAGGCTTAGTCCAGTCTGACCGGTGGGTTGTGGCCGGGGATCACGACGGCCGGCTCCAGCTCGCGGATGCGCTGCCATTGGGTAAGCAGCTCTTCCCGCTCTGGGCCGAAGTCCGCCGGCAGATCCATCCGTTCGAAGTATTCAGGCAGAGGCCCAACGCAATCCGAGGCAACCACCGTCAAGCCATCGTGGGTGTCAACGAGCAACGAGATCAGCCCGTCGGAGTGACCGGGGGTGCGGATCCAGCGCAGGCCGGGCTCGATCTCGCCTTCGTCGCCGTCGAGCACCTCGAGCCGCACCATCTCCAGCACCCCGGAGACGAGCGGCACGTAGGGCGCCTCCGTCTCCAAACGATGGACGAAGGCCCGGCGCTGGGGCCAGGCGACCAGCCCTTCCGCATGGTCGAAGTGCAGGTGGGTGAGGATCACGTCGTTGATCGCACCCGGATCGACGCCGAGCGCCTGGAGCGCCCCGAACACCGGAGCGCCCTGCATCACAAGTCCCGGGTCGACGAGATAGTCGCGGTCGGCTCGGATCAGGCAGGTGTTCGGGAAGGCGACCATGCCGGTCGGCTTGCCCGCCGCCTGCAATTCCTTGTAACGGCGAAAGCCGTCGGCCGAGCTCTCCAGGTCCTCGACCTCGGCCCCGCCCCGCCCGTCGAGCGAAAAGACGTGCCGCTGGGCAGGTACCAGTACGTGAACTTCAGGCAACTAGGCTGGGGTGGTCTCTGCGGCGGGGGTGGTGGTGGAGCTGTACTCGAACTCCTCCTCGGCGCCGAACAGCCGATCGAGCACTGTCTTGCGGAGGTCCTCGCTGAGCGCGATCGCCAGGGCCGCTCCGATCAGCGCGAACACAAAGAGCCTTCCCCAGTGGCGGTGCTTGCGCTTGCCACGAAGCTGATCGGACGCGTCGCGAAGCGACTCTGCAGCGTTTCGCAGGTCGCGCTGCACCTTCTTGTCCTCGGTGATCGCCTTCACGGGGCCCTTGCCGTTCGACATCCGCTGATACGCGTGCCGGGCCGCCTCGAAGGCATCGCGAACGTTGCCTCGAAGATCCTCGTCCTCGATCAGGCGCCGCACGTACGGGTTGGAGCCCGCCGAACGGGCTGCCTCGCGCGCCTGCCGGGCCCTCGCACTGCTGCTCTTTGCCATCGCCAACTCCCTCGTCGCTTCGCTCGTCTTCGGAGCATATACCCCGAACTGGAGTCGCTATAGCGCCGTCGCCAGGGCCTCGTCGATCCTGTCCACGTAGACGAATTCGAGGCCCTTGCGCTCGTGCTCCGGGATCTCGGCGATGTCCCCCTCGTTGCGCGCCGGGGCGATGATCCGCTTGATTCCCGCGCTCTGGGCGGCCAGCGACTTCTCCTTCAGTCCGCCCACGGGCAACACCTGACCTGTCAGCGTCACCTCACCGGTCATCGCGACGTCGTCCTTGACCGGCTTTCCGGATACCAGCGAGGCGAGCGCGACGGCCATCGCCACACCCGCGGACGGCCCGTCCTTCGGCACGGCGCCCGCCGGAACGTGGACATGGATGTCGTGGGTGGCGAACCAGTCCTCGGGTAGCTTCGGCGCCAGCCGCGCAACGGCGCCGCGTACCCAGGACAGCGCCGCCTGTGCCGATTCCCGCATCACCTCGCCGAGCTGGCCGGTGATCAAAAGGTTGCCGTTCCCCGGAACGGCCGTGGCCTCGATGAACAGAACCTCGCCGCCCACCGGCGTCCAGGCCAGGCCCGTCGCGACCCCGGGGTCCCGGGTGCGGCGCCGTTGCTCAGCGAAGTAGCGCCGTCTGCCAAGCAGCTCTCGCGCCCGCTTGGCCGAGATCGTCGCCTTGCCCTTGACCTTCCTCTCGGCGATCTCGCGCGCGACCTTCCGGCAGACGCTGCCGATCTCGCGTTCCAGGTTTCGCACCCCGGCCTCGCGGGTGTACTCCTCGATGATCGCGCGCAGCGCCGCGTCGGAGACTGCGATCTGCCCGCGCGCAAGGCCGTTCTGCTCGATCTGCCGCGGCACCAGGTAGCGCTTCGCGATGTGGAGCTTCTCATCGAGCGTGTAGCCGGAGAGGGTGATGACCTCCATCCGGTCCGTGAGCGCCGGGGGCACGGTATCGAGCGTGTTCGCCGTGGTGATGAACACCACCTCGGAGAGGTCGAACTCGAGGTCCAGGTAGTGATCGCGGAAGCTGTCGTTCTGCGCCGGGTCGAGAACCTCGAGCATCGCGCTCGACGGGTCGCCCCGAAAGTCGGCGCCCATCTTGTCGATCTCGTCGATCATGAACACGGGGTTGCGCGAGCCGGCGTCGCGGAGGGCGCGAACGATCGTGCCCGGCAGCGCGCCGATGTACGTGCGGCGGTGGCCGCGGATCTCCGCTTCGTCGCGCACCCCGCCCACCGAGATGCGCTCGAACTTTCGCCCCAGCGCCCGCGCGATCGACCGGCCGAGGCTCGTCTTGCCCACACCGGGCGGCCCGACGAAGCAGAGGATCGGACCCTGGCCCGGCGCCGTCGGCCCGGCACGCGCCCCGTCGGCGGACTCCTGGATCAGCTTGCGCACCGCCAGGTACTCGAGGATCCGGTCCTTGACCTTCTCCAGGTCGTAGTGGTCGGCGTCGAGGACCTCACGCGCATGTGGAATGTCGAGGTTGTCCTCGGTGGTCACGCTCCAGGGCAGCTCGACCAGCCACTCGAGATAGGTGCGGATGACGCCATACTCGGCGGCCGCCGGCGGTAGGCGCTCGAGGCGTCCCAGCTCGCGCTCGGCCTGCTTTTGGGCGTGCTCGGGAAGGTTCGCGGCCTCGATTCGCTCGCGGAGCTCGTTGATCTCGGCCTGCTGCTCGTCGCCCTCGCCGAGCTCCTGCTGGATCGCCTTCAGCTGCTCGCGCAGGTAGTACTCGCGCTGGCCCTTCTCGATCTCCGACTGGACCTGCGACTGGATCTTGGTGCCGAGCTGGATCACCTCCAGCTCGCGGGCGAGGATCTCCGACAGGCGGCGGAGCCGTCTTCCCACGTCAACCTCCTCGAGCAGCTCCTGCTTTTCCGCCGTCGAGATCCGAAGCGCACCCGCGATCAGGTGTGCGAGCGCGGAGGGATCGTCGACGTTGGTGACCGCAAGCTGGAGCTCCTCGGGCAGGTACGGAATCTGCTCGATGATCTCGGTGAAGGTGCGCTGCACATTGCGGGTCAGCGCCTCGAGCTCGGGAGTCGGCTCGACCACGTCGGGCACCGGCTCGATCCTCGCCACGAGGTAGGGCTCCTCGGTGACGTAGTCCCCCAAGCGCACCCGCTCGGTGCCCTGGACGAGGATGCGGATCGTTCCATCCGGGACCTTGAGCATCCGCGCGACAATCCCGGCAACGCCCACGTCGTACAGCTGGTCGGGGCCGGGCTCATCCACGTCCGGCTCGCGCGCGGCGACCAGGACAAGCATCCGCTCCCCCGACAGCACCTCGTTGACGAGCCTGATCGAGCGTGGCTGCCCGACCGCAAGCGGCGTCAGGGTGTCCGGATAGGGGACCGTCTCCTTGAGGGGCAGCACCGGCAGCGCGCCCGGCAGAGGTTGCGCCTGACGCTCGCGGATCGCCTCCTCGACATCGGGCGTCTCGACCACCTCGATCGTCGGCCCGCCATCACCCGACTGGGCCATCAGCCCTACTCCTTCGTCTCGATTGGGACTTGCCGGCTGGCCTGGCGGCTGGCGCGAAGCGGCAGCGCGACCCGCAGCACGCCGTCCTCGTACGTGGCGGTGGCCTCCTCGGCGACGACGTCCGCATTCAGCTGAACGACCCGGCGAAAGGGACCGGCCTCGATCTCGACCTGCTGGTACACGCGACCCTCGGTCTCCTGAACCGGGCGCTCACCCCGGATCACCAGCTCGCGGCCGACAATCTCCAGGTTGACCGTCTCGAGCCTGACTCCTGCCAGCTCGGCCTTGACGACGGCCTTCGGCGGATCGCCGCAGTAGTAGACGTCTACGCGAGGGGAGAACCCGGCCTGGTGCCGGCCGGAGAGCCGGCGGCCCTCGCCCCAGATATCGCCGAACAGCTCATCCATCTCGCGACGCATGCGCTCGAAGTTGACCAGCAGGTCTCGGTCTCGTGCCATGGTCTTAGCCTAGCCACCCGCGTGTCCGACAGGACACCCGCGAGCGGCCCGTCAGACCTCGTAGACGGCGCCCTCGTGCGCGAGGTCCACCGGCCCGCCGAACGCCTCGGAGCCCTCCTTGCGGGCCCAGTCCGGATCGAGCTCGTCCGACATGTGGGTGAGGACCACCCGTCGGGCGCCGGCGCGGCGAGCGTGATCGCCGGCCTCGCCCGGCGTCATGTGGCCGCGCACGCCGGTGCGCTCGGGGCGAGGCAGCGTCGCCTCCACAATCAACAGATCGGTGTCCCGGGCGATCTCGATCAGCTCCTCGCCCGGGCGGCAATCGGCTCCGTACGTGAATCTCCCGCTGCCGTTGGTGGAGGTGAAGTCGATGGCGTAGGTGGTGGTGAAGTGCGGGACCTCCTGGAAGCGCGCCCGCAGGGCTCCGACCTCGACGGTGTCAGCCGGACCGTACTCCTCGAGCTCGAAGGCGCTCTCGATCAGATCGTCCTTGCCCCAGGCGCCGACCACTTGGCGGAAGCACTCGCCGGCGCCGGTTGGGGCGATCAGGCGGGGGCGGGCGGGGCTGTCGGTCCCCGGGTACCCGCCGACCGGGACCGGCTGCTGGCGGGGCGCATAGGTCAGCGCGTACGCATACGGGACCAGGTCCAGGAAATGGTCGGCGTGCAGGTGGGAGATGATCACCGCGTCCAGCTCCGTGTAATCGCGAAACAGGCGGAGCTTCGAGAACACGCCGTTGCCGCAATCGAGCAGCAACGCGGTGGTGCCGTCCTCGATCAGGTACCCGCTACAGGCCCCCCCAGCGTCCTCCCACGACGGTGACTTCCCCAGCACCGTGATCCGCATCGTGACGATCAACTCTATCTTCGCCCGGAGGTGGGCGCCACAGGTTGTGCTCCCTGCAACGACGTGCCCGGCGCCCGTGGGGCGCCATCAGGTCGCGCTCGATCGAGGAGGGGGTGCAGCCGTCAGGCCGTCTCCGGCACCTGCTGATCCGGCTGGGACCGAAGGAGGAGGGACGGCTGGCGGGGAGGGATCAGGCCATCGGGGCTGTTGGGCCGAAAGGTTGAGCACGGCTCGTCCAGGTCGAGCGCGCAGAGCATCTGACAGTGGAAGAAGCAGTCCTCACAGCTCGGGCGTCCCTTGCGGCGCTTGTTTGCGCGGCGCTTCGCCAGCCCGATTGCCTCGGCCATCTGCCTGGCCTGATGCTCGATCTGAATCACTCCCTATACCCCTTCGCGTCAGCGGACTTGCCAGAGAGCGGCGATCATGTCACCCCCTGGCCGGCTCCGAAGCACGCATTCGCGCAATCCCCGACTTTTTGAGAAATGCGCCGCAGCCCGCTTTCCCGCCGTTTGCGGAAGTGAATGACTCCGCCGGAAGCCTCGGCCGGCAAATTCCGGCGGCAGCCTCGCCTTCGGCTACGTTGCCGCGGGCTAGGGCGCCAGCCTTACTCGGCAGGCCCGGACGTGACTACCGCGACTTCGTCGCTGGCTCCGGTGCCGTGTCACTAGAATTCTCATCGATGGCCCACCAGCGCACCGCGCGGCTTAGCGCCTCTCCCCGGCTGTTCGAAAACCGCCTCATCGACTTCTTCTCGAGGATCCACCCAGCGGTTCCCGCGATCATCTTCGTCCCTGTGGTCATCGCCGGGGTGTGGCTGGGCGCCGACCGCGGTTACGACGCGGTCCAGATCGTGCTGCTGGTCGCCTTGGGGCTCTTGATCTGGACGCTCACCGAGTACTGGCTGCACCGGCTCGTCTTTCACTGGGAGCCGGACCACCCGGTCGGCAGCCGCCTCCACTTCATCATCCACGGCGTGCACCACGACCACCCGAACGACCGCCTGCGACTGGTCATGCCTCCGGCGGTCAGCCTGCCACTCGCAGCGCTCTTCTTGTGGGTCTTCACGCTGATCTTCGGGACTCCGGCCGCCTATCCGATCTTCGCCGGCCTGATCATCGGCTACCTCACCTACGACTACACCCACTATCACCTGCATCACCACACCCCGAAGACGAAGCATGGGAAACGTCTGCGGGAGCAGCACATGCGCCACCACTTCCAGGATCACCGCTACGGATACGGCGTCTCCTCCCCACTCTGGGACGTCATCTTCCGAACCCTGCCGCGCAAGCGCACTCAGTAGCGGCGTCCATCCAGCCGGGGTTCTCCCACTGTGACCCACTGTTACAGTGCGCGAGCTACACACACAGTCACACAACCAACCAAGGAAGGAACACATGGCCAGGGGTGCAGTCGACCAAGCCGCGGACCTGCTCAAGACGCGAATCAGCGAACTGGAAGGGGAGCTCTCGAAGCTGCAACGCGCCCTGTCCAGCCTCACGAACGGACGACAGGGACGTCGTGGCCCCGGCCGTCCGCGTGGATCGGGCGCGACTGCCCGCACCGCCGCCCGCCCGCGAACGCGGCGGCGGCGAACCCGCGCCGATCAGGCGGTGAGGCTGATCAAGGCGAACCCCGGAATCTCGGCCAGCGAGGTGGCGAAGAAGATGCGGATCAAGCCGAACTACCTCTACCGCGTGCTCGGCGAGCTCGAGAAGGAGGGCCAGGTGAAGAAGTCCGGCCGCTCCTACCGCGCGACCTAGATCAGGCCGAGCTGCCTGACCGCCTCGCGCTCCTCCTTCAGCTCGTTCACCGAGTTGTCGATCCGTTGGCGCGAGAAGTCGTCGATCTCGAGGCCCTCGACGAGCTTCCACTCGCCCCCCCAGCAGGTGCAGGGGAAGCCCGACACTACGCCCTCCTCCACGTCATAGGCACCGTCGGAGGGGACCGACATGGAGACCCAGTCTCCCTCGGGCGTGCCGAGGACCCAGTCGTGGACGTGGTCCACGGCGGCAGCGGCAGCGGAACCGGCGCTCGACGCGCCGCGCGCCTCGATCACCTCGGCGCCGCGCTTGGCCACCCGTGGGATGAACTCGTCCGCGATCCACGCCTCGTCGTCCACTGCGTCCCAGGCGCTTTGGCCCCCCACCTTCGCGTGCACCAGGTCCGGGTACTGAGTCGTCGAGTGGTTGCCCCAAACGGTCATGTTCGTGATCTCGGCCACCGGCACCTCCAGCTTGCTCGCTAGCTGAGCGATCGCCCGGTTGTGGTCGAGCCGGGTCATCGCTGTGAAGCGCTCCGGGGGCACGTCGGGCGCGTTCGACATCGCGATCAGACAGTTGGTGTTCGCCGGGTTACCCACCACCAGCACCTTGACGTCGTCGGCCGCGCCTGCGTTGATCGCCTCGCCTTGCGGCTTGAAGATGCCGCCGTTCGCCTCCAGCAGGTCGGCGCGCTCCATGCCCTTGGTACGGGGCCGCGCCCCGACCAACAGCGCCACGCCGCAGCCGTCGAATGCGTCCTTTGGATCGTCGTGGAGGTCGATCCCGGCGAGGAGCGGGAACGCACAGTCCGCGAGCTCCATGGCGGTGCCCTCCGCGGCCGGCAGAGCGTCGGGAATCTCGAGCAGGCTCAGGTGCACGGACGTCTCGCCTCCCAGAAGCTGGCCGCTCGCGATCCGGAACAGGATTGCGTAACCGATCTGGCCCGCCGCGCCCGTGACCGTGATCTTGACGGGATTCGCCATCAGCTTGTCTCCATTACCTCTATCACGGCGTCGGCAAACTCCGAGGTGCCGACCGCCGTGGGGTCGTCGCGGCTCGGCTTGAGGTCATAGGTGACCTTCTCCCCTCGCCGGATCACCTCGGCGATCGCGCTCTCCATCCGGCGGGCGGCGTCGGCCTCGTCCAGGTGGTGAAGCATCAGCACCCCGGACAGCATCAAGGCGGTCGGGTTGACCTTGTTCTGGCCCTTGTATTTCGGGGCGGAGCCATGCGTGGCCTCGAACATCGCGGCGTGCGTGCCGATGTTGGCGCCCGGGGCCAGCCCGAGTCCGCCGACCATCCCCGCCCCGAGGTCGCTGACGATGTCGCCGTAGAGATTCGGAAGGACGATCACGTCGTACTCCTCAGGCCGCGAGACCAGCTGGTTGCAGAGGTTGTCGATGATCCGGTCCTCGAACTCGATCTCGGGGTGGCGCTCCGCGACCTGACGCGCGGTCTCGAGGAAGAGCCCGTCCGAGAACTTCATGATGTTGGCCTTGTGGGCAGCCGACACCTTCCGGCGCCCGTTGCGCTTCGCGTAGTCGAAAGCGGCCTCCACGATTCGCTCGCTGCCGAAGACCGAGATCGGCTTGATCGAGATCCCGGAGTGCTCCCGAACCGTGCCGGCGTCGAGCGCGGCCACGAACTCGCGGAGCTTCTCGGCGCCCTCCGAATCGACCTCGAATTCGATCCCGGCGTAGAGGTCCTCCGTGTTCTCACGCACGATCACGATGTCGACCTGGTCGAAGTGCGAGCGGACGCCCTCGTACAGCTTGCAGGGACGGATGCAGGCGTACAGGTCGAGCTCTTTGCGGAGCTGGACGTTGATCGACCGAAAGCCCGAGCCCACCGGCGTCGTGGTCGGCCCTTTGATCCCCACCCCGTTTCGCTTGATCGAGTCCAGGGTCCGCTCGGGGAAGGGATTTCCCTCCTCGCGATAGACATCCTCGCCGGCGGGGTGCTCGTCCCACTCGAACTCGACGCCCGTTGCCTCGAGGACCCGGCGGGTGGCCTCGACGAGCTCCGGGCCGGTGCCGTCTCCGGGGATCAGGGTGACCGTGTGGGCCATGAGCGGCGCGATGCTATCGGGGCGCACTAGCCCGACGACGTAGACGTTGGGAGGTGATGCGAGAATGTGCGCGTGGCCACCGTCGAGCGCGCCCCGTCTGACTCTTCCACACACGAGGTCTTCAACCAGCCACCGCCGCTGGAGGGCTACAACGTGTTCGCCGCGGATGCGGCGCTGGTCGAGGGTCTGCGCCGCGAGGGAGGCGATTGGGCCGAGGACCAGGCCCGCGAGCTCGGCGCCCTGTGCGGGCTCCCGCAGACGATCCGCCTGGGCGTCGAGGCGAACCAGAACCCCCCCAGGCTTCGCACCCACGACCGCTTCGGCAACCGGGTGGACGAGGTCGATTTCCACCCCGCCTGGCATGAGCTGATGCGGGTCGGCATCGGCCACGGTCTGCACGCGTTGCCATGGCGCCAACCCCAGCCGGGCGCTCACGTCGCTCGGGGCGCCCTGTTCATGCTTTTGACGCAGGTCGAGGCGGGAGTGGGCTGCCCGATCTCGATGACCTACTCCGTGATTCCCGCGCTGCGGACGCAACCGGAGCTGGCGGCCGAGTGGGAGCCGCGCTTCATGTCGCTGGCCTACGACGGTGAGCGGCTTGTCCCCGCGCCCGACAAGCAGGGCGCGCTGTGCGGGATGGGGATGACCGAGAAGCAGGGCGGCTCAGACGTGCGCGCAAACACCACCACCGCCCGCCCCCTGAACGGCGGGGGGCCGGCCGGCGAGTACGAGATCACGGGGCACAAGTGGTTTCTCTCGGCCCCGATGTGCGACGCCTTCCTCGTCCTCGCGCAAGCCGAGGGAGGCCTGTCGTGCTTCCTGCTCCCCCGCTTCACGCCCGACGGCGAGCGGAACCGAATCCACCTTCAGCGACTGAAGGACAAGCTCGGGAACCGCTCCAACGCCTCCTCGGAGGTCGAGTTCCGGGGCGCCTGGGCGCAGCTCGTCGGCGAGGAAGGGCGCGGCGTGCGGACGATCATCGACATGGTCAATCACACCCGTCTCGACTGCGTCCTGGGCGTGGCGGCCGGCATGCGCTGGGGCACCGCCGCTGCAATCCACCACTGCTCCCATCGGGAGGCGTTCGGCAAGCGGCTCACGGAGCAGCCCCTGATGCGAAACGTGCTCGCCGACCTGGCGACCGAATCGGAGGCCGCGACCGTCGCCGCAATGCGGATCGCTCGCGCCTTCGACGAGGCACACGCCGGCGACGAGGCCGCGGTCGAGTTCCGGCGGCTCGCGACCCCGGTGCTCAAGTACTGGACCTGCAAGCGTGCCCCGGTCCACGCGGTCGAGTCCCTGGAGTGCCTGGGCGGAAACGGCTACGTGGAGGATTCGGGGATGCCGCGGCTCTACCGCGAGAGCCCGCTCGCCTCGATCTGGGAGGGATCGGGGAACGTGCAATGCCTCGACGTCCTGCGCGCGATGGCGCGCAATCCGGAGTGCGTCGAGGCGTTCGCCGCCGAGGTCGGCGAGGGTGCGGTCGCCGACCGCCGGCTCGACGAGTTCGGTCGCCGACTGCGCGACGACCTCGCCTCCGATCCTGAGACGCTCGAGAGCCGTGCCCGCGGACTCGTCGAGAGAATGGCGCTGGCGCTACAGGCCTCGCTGCTGGTTCGCTACGGCGATCCGGCTGTCGCCGACGCGTTTTGCGCGTCGCGCCTCGACGGCGACGCCGGCCTCGCCTTCGGCACCCTGCCCCAAGGCACCGACTTCGGCCGGATCATCGAGCGCCACAGCCCGCAGGCCTAGTCGAGCCAGCGCTCGTCCAGGCGGCGGACCACGGCCTCCGTGAGGCGGATCGCGTCGGCGAGGGTGCCGTAGTCCACGTTCTCGGGGGTGTCGGTGGGCCAGTGATAGTTGGCCGGCTGCTTGAGCGGGGTACAGGAGCAGAGTGCGGCGCCCTCGTACCCCGCGGCGAGCGGGATGACCCCGTCGGTCGCGTTGCGCAGGCGCAGGTTCGGGAATAGCCAGATGTCCAGCTCGTCGGCGAGCCCGTCGAGCAGGGCCAGCGAGCGGGCGGGGTACTCGCGCATCTTGATCATTCCCTCGCCGCGAAGCACGAGCAGGTGCGGCGAGCCCAGCGTTTCGAGCGTCAAGAAGAACGTGCTCTCGCGGGGCAGCGCCGCGAAGTGCCGCTTGGCGAACGCCTGCATTCCCTCGCACAGCGCCTCCTCCGACGTGGAGACGAGCATCACCCGGACGCTCTCCGTGGGTCGTTCCACGAGCGAGCGCGCCACGGCCAGGAGCGCCGCCACTCCCGTGGCGTTGTCATTGGCGCCGGGAACGGTGTCCCGCAGCGCGATGTCGGCGAGCACCCCGACCGAGAGCGCCGCGAGGGCCGTCCCCACCTTGGCGAACGCCCGCCGTCCGGTCAGAGCCCCGGCGCCGACCAGCGCGGGTATTGCGACCACGGGGCCCAACAGGGGCGGACTGGTGTCGAGGCGCTCGAGCAACCACGGGAAGCGGCCGAAAACCGCCTCGGGGATCGCGGGGTGGTACAGCAGGCCGGCGTGCGCCGCATCGTGATGGGCCACCAGCACCACGGTGCGGTCGGCGTCCGGTGGGCCGAGCTCGGCGATGACGGTAGTCGCCGTGCGCTGCGGCAGCAGGGAACGCAGCCTCCGGTCTCCGGGGGGCAGATCGTCGGCGGCGGCCGCGCCGATCAGGCCGGCCAGCGCCCCGCCGAGCACGCGGTGGCCACGCAGGACCCCGACCCCGGCCGCGACTCCCGCGACGGCGGCGAGGCCGAGCGGCCACCAGAAGGTCCCGTGGACCCGTTCGGACTCGACCCGCGCGTCGTCCGCACCGAGCTCGCTCAGACGCCCGGCCAGCCATTCCGCCGCCAGTCGCTCCCCGTGCGACGCGGTGGGCCGGTGGATCGAGGACAGCGTCTCGACCAGGTCACACAGCCACTCCGAGTCGAGGTGCGGCGCGCCGGAGGACGCCCGTGTGGCACGCGTGGCCATCGGCGGCGAAACCTACCGGCTCCTACATAAGATGGACCCATGCCCGCACGCGGCGCCCTGACCCTCTTCGAGGTGCGTGGAATCCGGATCGGAGTGGACTACTCCTGGTTCTTCGTCCTCTTCCTGATCATCCTGTGGTTGTCGAGCTTCTACCGCTCCGTGCTCGACGCGTCGGACAGCGATGCCGTCCCCTACCTCCTGGCGCTGGCCAGCGCACTCGCCTTCTTCGGCTCGATCCTGCTGCACGAGCTGGGTCACGCCTTCGTCGCCCTTCGTCGCGGGATCGGCATCTCCGACATCACGCTGTGGATGTTCGGCGGCGTCGCGCGGATGACGCGGGACTCCGACTCACCGGGCACCGAGTTCAAGGTGGCGATCGGCGGCCCCGTCGTGACCCTGGCGATCGCGCTCGCCTGCTTCGGAATCGGGATCGCCGCCGGCGGCTCGGACGAATTCTGGAAGGCGATGCGGGTCGAGGAAGGGGCCGACACGTCCGGAATCCTGGCGCTGATCGCGTGGCTGGCGAGCATCAATCTCCTGGTGCTTGCCTTCAATCTGATCCCGGCCTTTCCGCTGGACGGCGGGCGGATCGCGCGGGCGATCGCCTGGCGGGTGACCGGCGATCGCAACCGGGCCACGCGCGCCGCCGCCCGCCTTGGGCAGGGTTTCTCCTACGTGTTCATCGGCGTCGGCATCTGGCTGGTCCTGTTCCAGGGAGACCTGATCGGTGGGATCTGGCTGGGGTTGGTCGGCTTCATCCTCGGCCAATCGGCCCGCGGCGCGGTCATGCAGACGGAGTTCGCAAGTCGGATCGAGGGCATCAGGGTTGCGGATGTCATGGACAGGGATCCGGTCGCGATCCCTGAAGACGCCAGCGTCGAGCGCGCCCTCGACGAATACTTCCTGCGGTATCGCTGGCCCTGGTTCCCGGTCGTTGATGCTGCACAGCGCTTTCGCGGCCTGATCGAGCGTGGCGCCGCCGACGCGGTCCCCGAGGTGAGCCGCGCCTCCTCGGCGGTGCGCGACGTCTTCGAGGCGGACTCGACCGGCACCCTGAAGGTCCGCGACGACGAGCCCCTCGAGTCGCTGCTCGGCAACGACGCCCTCCGGCGGCTGGGGGCCGTGATGGCGGTCGACGCCGACGGCCGCCTGCGCGGCGTGATCACGGCGGACCAGGTGGGCCGGGCGCTCCGCAACGCGGTCGGCGGGGCCGGCTGACTCGCCCCTCGCTATAGGATCAGCGCCCGGTGCCCAAGCACGATGTACTGGTGATCGGAGCGGGCCTCGCCGGGCAGCGGGCGGCGCTCGCAGCGGCCGAGGAGGGCGTCTCCGTCGGCATCGTCTCCAAGGTCCACCCCGTGCGCTCGCATTCGAACGCGGCCCAGGGCGGGATCAACGCCGCGCTCCAGGAGGGCGACAGCTGGGAGTCCCACGCCTTCGACACGGTCAAGGGGTCCGACTACCTCGGCGACCAGGATGCGATCGAGATCATGTGCCGCGAGGCGCCGGAGGAGATCCTCCACCTCGAGCACCTGGGAGTCACCTTCCATCGCAACGAGGAGGGCAGGCTCGGCACTCGCGCCTTCGGCGGCGCCTCGCAGGCGCGCACCTACTACGTGGCCGACATCACAGGCCAGGCGATCATGCACGTGCTCTACGAGCAGCTGATGAAGCACGCGGAGCTGATCTCCCGCTACGAGGAGTACTTCACCACCGACCTCGTGCTCGACGACGACGGCAACTGCGTGGGCGCGGTGCTCCGGAACGTGGCCGACGGATCGATGGAGCTCTTCGAGGCGGAGAACGTGATCCTGGCCACCGGCGGGAACGGGCAGGTCTGGCATCCGACCACGAACGCCCTGATCTGCACGGGCGACGGGATCGCGATGGCGTACCGGGCCGGCGCGCCGCTGATGGACATGGAGATGATCCAGTACCACCCGACGACGCTGGCGAAGAAGGGCTTTCTGATCACGGAGGGGGCCCGCGGCGAGGGCGCTCACCTGCTCAACGCGAAGGGCGAGCGCTTCATGGAGACCTACGCCCCGAACAAGATGGAGCTCGCCTCCCGTGACGTCGTCTCGCGAGCCGAGCAGACGGAGATCAACGAGGGGCGCGGCTTCCCCGACGGCACGGTGGCGCTCGACATCACGGTCGTCCCCCGCAAGCGCATCCACGAGGCGCTGCGGGAGATCGTGCTGGTGGGGCGAGACTTCGCCGGGGTCGACATCACCCAGGAGCCGATCCACATCAAGCCGGGCAACCACTACACGATGGGCGGCGTGAAGACCGACACGGACGGGGCCACGTCGATCCCCGGCCTCTACGCGGCGGGCGAGGTCGCCTGCGTCTCGGTGCACGGCGGCAACCGGCTGGGCGCCAACTCCCTCCTCGACACGCTGATCTTCGGCCGCCGCGCCGGCCAGCACGCCGCGGCCCGCGCCAAGCAGCTCGAGCTCGGCCGTCCGTCCCAGGCGGCGCTCGCCGATGCGGAGCGCCAGGTCTCGGAGCTCATCGCCCACGAGCCGGGCAACGGCCGCCGCGTCTCGGAGGTCCGCAACGAGTTGGGCGAGACCATGGACGCCCAAGTCGCCGTATTTCGCAGCGGGGACGGCATCCAGCAGGCACTGGAGACCGTGAAGCGCCTCCAGGAGGAGGCCGCAAGCGTGTACATCGACGACCGCGGCACCGTCTTCAACCAGGATGTGCTCGGCGCGATCGAGCTCGGCTTCATGCTGGACTGTGCGGAATGCACCTGTCTGGCGGCCCTCCACCGAACCGAGAGCCGCGGGGCGCAGTACCGGACCGACTTTCCCGAGCGCAACGACGAAGAGTGGCTGAAGCACATCGACGTCACCCGTGACACGGATGAGCCGGAGATCAGCTACTCGCCGGTCACGATCACGCAGTGGCAGCCTGCCGAGAGGACGTACTAGTGTGGGTCCGGAGGCCTCATGCCTGAGTACACGCTGAAAGTTCGGAGATACCAGCCGGAGACGGGCGAGGGGCCGTACTGGCAGGAGTTCAAGGTTGACCTCGACCCCGACCTCTCGGTGCTCGACGGGCTGCTCCAGGTCCGCGACCGCACCGACGGAACGCTGGTCGTCCGCTGCTCGTGCCGGGCGGCGATCTGCGGCTCGTGCGGGATGAAGGTGAACGGGCAGTCGACGCTCGGCTGCAAGACCCGGCTCAGCGACGCCCACGAGCGCGCGAATCGCCGCAACGGTCCTGGCAGCGACCGTGCCGCCCCCGGACGCGAAGCGGCGGAGGCGGCGCGCCCGATCCTGGTGGAGCCCATGGCGAACATGCCGGTGATCAAGGACCTGGTCACGGACATGGAGTCCACGCACTGGGCGAAGATCCGCCGCGTCACCCCGTGGCTCCTGCCCGAGGGCGAGCCGCCCGAGCGCGAATACGTGGTCCCGCCTGGGTCGATGATCGACATCACCCAGGCGATGGCCTGCATCCAGTGTGGCGCCTGCGTCTCGTCCTGTCTCTCGCTGGAGGCCGATCCGGGGTTCATCGGTCCCGCGGCACTGGCCAAGGCGTATCGCTTCGTCGGCGACCCGCGCGATTCGCAGACCAGGGAGCGGCTATACGACCTGGCGCAGGACCCGCAAGGCATCTACGACTGCACCCACTGTTTCTCGTGCGTGGACGCCTGCCCAAAGGACGTCGCCCCGATGGACCAGATCATGCGGCTGCGGCGACGCGCCACCCACGACCACGAGATCAACGACGTCAACAACGGCCGCCGTCACGAGACGGCCTTCACGAAGATCATCCAGAAGAAGGGAACGCTGGACGAGTCCCTGCTGCTCCAGGAGTCCTACGCGCAGGGAGTGAAGGGCAAGCTGATTCCTCACGCGAGCGCCATCAAGGGCCTAGTCGGCTCGATCCCGACGGCGATCCGGGGGCTGCGGACCGGCAAGATGCGCTCGCTGCCGAAGCTGATCCCCGGCGTCCACGAAAAGCTCCCGGACGGCGCGCAGGACCACGTCAAGCGCCTCTACGCCCACGCCGAGGAGCACCGGACCGAGCTCAACCTCTACGTCACGGGCGAGGAGGAGCTGGAGCCCGAGCCCGACGAGTCGCCGACGCCCGAGGCGGCGATCGAGCCCGAGCCCGACGAGGTGGAAGACCGGTGACCGACCTCCAGCTCGCCTACTGGCCCGGCTGCGTGTCCCGCGGCTTCACGCCCGAGCTGCACGGCTCCATGGCGCTGGTCGCCGACCGGCTCGGGATCGAGCTGGTGACCCTGGACCGCGCCAACTGCTGCGGGGCCGGAGTGATCGCCGAGCACAACCAGGAGCTCGCCGACACCCTCAACGCGCGGACCTTCGCCCTCGCGCAGAGCACGGGCCTCTCGATGATGAACATCTGCTCCACCTGCCAGGGCGCCCAGTCCGAGTGCCAGCAACGCCTCGACGCCGACTCCGCCTACCGCGCCCACATCAACGAGGCGCTCGCCGATGAGGGGCTCGAGTACGCGAAGGACAAGGCGGGGTTCGAGAACAAGAACTTCCTCTGGGTGCTGGTCGAGGACTACGGGCTGGATGAGCTGAAGACCAAGGTGACCCGGCCGCTCGCCGGCCTGCGGGTGGGGCCGTTCTACGGCTGCTACGTGATCCGCCCCAGGAGCCGAATCGGCTACGAAGAGCACCCGGAGCGCGACCTCTATCTCGAGCAGGTGATCGAGGCGCTCGGCGGCGAGGCGGTCGAGTACGACGGGGCCCGGAAGTGCTGCGGCTTCCCCGTCATCACCATGAACCGCGACACCTCCCTGCGCCAGGCGGGCACCCACGTCGGCGATGCCCTGGACGCCGGGGCGGACTGCCTGGTGACTCCCTGCCCGCTCTGCCACCTGAACCTGGACATGCAGCAGCCGGAGGCGGCGAAGGTCACCGGGCGTGAGCTCGGGCTCGCAATCCTGCATCTGCCCCAACTGGTCGGGCTCGCGCTCGGGTATGAGCCGAAGGAACTCGGGATGCGCAAGCACATCGCCTCCACCGAGTGGGTGGAGGGTCGCCTCACCGAAGCCGTCCCCGCCTGACCCGATGGAGTCCAGCCAGACACCCGAAACCCCGCCGCCCCCTCCCGAGGTCGAGCAGGCGGTCATGCTTGGGCACCTCGAGGAGGCAGTCGGCCTCTACATCACCCACACCGGCGCCGACGAGGAGACGGCGCGGGCGGTGGTGGACCAGCTCACCGCGGACTTGGGCTAACCGCGGTTGGCGTTTTTATGGCGCATACCGCCATAAACTCGCCAGTGGTGGCGGGATCGCCGCGACGACTTCCCTACTTGACCTGTTCCGAAGTGCCCGTCGCGCCCATCCGCCGCTCGATCCAACTCGCGCCGACCGTGTCGGTGAGGCCGTGGGCGACGATCGAGGCGAGGATGACGAAAGCGGCGGTGTCGAAGATCGTCGATGCGGCGCCGACGTCGGACTGCAGCACGAACAGGGCAAACAGCATCGAGGCCACCCCCTTGGGCCCGAACCAGGCGATGAATGCCTTCTGGGGACCGGGCAGGCGGCTGCGAACGAAGGCAATGAGGATGGCGAGCGGCCGTGCGACCAGCAGCGCCAGCAGTATGAACACGACGAGGCGCCAGACCTCCCCGTCGTAGCCGGTGGCGACGATCAGCGCCCCGAAGACGAAGAACGTGAGCACCTGCGAGATCGCGCTGACGTTCTCCGCGAACTCGACGAAGGCATCCGGGATCTCGTGCTCGGCCAGCCCCATCACGATTCCGGCGACGAAGGCGGCGATCAGGCCGTTGCCGATCGTCACGTCCGCCAGACCGAACGCCGCGAGGCCGAAGCCCACGGCATAGATCCCTTCGTAGCGGGCGGTGATCCCGCCTCCGGGCAGGTGTCGGTGAAGGCGCCCGCCGACGACGCCGAGAACAATGCCCACCAGGGCGCCGAAGGCGGCCTCGCCGAGGAGCTTTGCGGCCTCGGCGCCCGCGTCGCCGCTCGCCTCGGCCAGGACGAGGAAGAAGAGCACGAAGGGCAGCGCGAGGCCGTCGTTCAGCCCCGACTCCAGGTTCAGCGTGTGGCGGACGGTCGAGGGAACGCGCTGAGCCGTGACCACCGTCGAGGTTACGACCGGGTCGGTCGGGGTGAGCACCGCGGCGAGCAGGAACGCCTCAGCCCACGTGAGCTCCGGAAAGAGCCCGTGGCCCATCAGGGCGAGCAAACCGAGCGTGATCGGCATGGCGAGCACGATCGCCCGGGTCACGGGCCCCCAATGGATACGCAGGAGCTCCCTGTCGACGAACAGCCCATCCGAGAACAGGGTCAGGATCAGCGCCAGCTCGATGAGGTGGACCACCGCCGAATCGTCGGCGTCGACCGAGACCACATCCGTCACCGCGAGGCCGATTCCGAGCGCCACCGACAGCACGGAGATCGAGAGCACCGTTCCCCGCATCACCCCCGAGAGCGCTGCGGCGACCGTCAACAGGGCGCCGAACAGCAGGATCGCCTCGCCGAACCCGATATCCATCCCGTGGGCTTATATTCGCTTCAGCCGCCGCCCCGCGGCCGGTACCAGTCTACGTAGCGATCGCAGGCGCGGCGGAGCGGGATGGCCTGCTCGCCCAAGCCGGGCATCGGCCCGCCCGGATGACCGCCCGCGGCGGCCGTGGCGGCGATGGTCCCCAGATGTGCCACCGAGTGGACGCCGAGCAGGCGACCCGCAATGGGCGGTCGCTCGACGCTGACCGTGAACTGAATCGGGCCGCGGCGCTGGACGGTGAGGTCGCCCGCGGCATAGAACGGGACCGAGCCCCGGTAATCGAGATTCGCCGGCACGGTCGCATCCATCCCCGGCGCGCGGATCTGAAGCGCCCTGGTGGAGTCGTACTGGATCGAGACCCACCAGCGGCCCGGCGACAGCTTCAACGACAAGGAGGCGACGGACCCGCTCTCCACCGTGGAGCTCGGCGACCAGGCACCGCCGATCACAGGTGGCGCCGCGAACACGGTTGACGTGCCGCCGCTTCGCCTCAAGCGCCGTCCATCCCGGCTCGAGCAATCGAGCGGGGCACCGGGCCGGTCCGCCTCGTCCAAGGTGCGCCGCTGCCCCACCGGTTCCGTCCTCCTCCAGAGCACGAAGTCCTTGGTCGCGCGGAGTGGCTCGAAGGCAGGGGGCGGTCCGCTGGCGTACGGGGCCCGGGTCGTGATCACGTACGGGAAGCGCCCCAGCTTCGCCGCGGCCACCGAATCGAAGTCGAACTTCCGGAACACGTCCTTGAGCCGCAGGTTGGGCCGGACGTAGTTGGGGTCGTAGTAGTTGCGCACGGCCGTGAACGGCCGCGAGCCCCGCAGTTCGTAGGAGATGAAGTTGTCGCGGCCGAGGAACAGGACCTTTCTCCCCTGAACCAGCGGCCGCAGCTCTGCCAGCTGATCGGCGTGATCATCGGGGGCGACGGGAGCCTGGCGCAGGACCAGGAAGCTGGACAGCGCGATGCCCGCCGCAAGTGCCAGCGCGAGCCCGGGGCGCCAGGAGCGCAGCGAGCGTGTGCTCTCCGCGCGCTCGTGGCCCAGCAGGCCGCCGAAGGTGATGAGCGTAATGACGGGGGCGGCGATCGCCAGGGCCTTGGCGCTGGTGTAGACCGTTCCAAAGGCGAGCGCCCCGAGGTAGATGACGATCGCCGCGGCCAGCGCGGCGGGCACCGCCTCGCCGTGGCGGCGTAGCCAGCGCGGCAACGCGACCGCCAATGCGACCGCGGCCACCAGCGCGGCGAGGTAGAAGACGGGCGCGGGCACGCTGGCGGCGCTCGCCGAGAGCCGGAAGTCGCTTGCCGGCCAGATCCCCAGCGCCTCCAGCGGCGAGAGCTGATGGCGCAGGTTGCCGAGCCCGCTCGAGATTGTCGAGTTGCGGAAGGCCCTGAAGTCCGTGAAGTCGACGAGCCTTCCGATGTCGGGCGCGATCAGGATCACGAGCGCCCCGGCCACCGCCGCAGCTCCCCCCCAGACCACTGCCGGGCGGGTCCCGCTGCCCAGCGACCATGGGCGCGCTCCCCTGATCAGCCGCACAGCTATGTAGATCGCCGCCGCGCCCAGGAGCCAGAAGAGGCCCGGGAAGCTGTAGGCGTAGACGGCGCCCGCGGCGATCACCGCGAGCGGCAGTCCGCGCCGGGCAGTGGTGGCACCGGGCAAGAGGAGCGCGAACCCGAGCAGGAACAGGGCCTCGATCGGCTCCTTGAACGCCCCCTGTGCCAGGTAGGCGGCGGCGAGATACGGAAGCGCCACCAGCGTCGCGACGAGGATTCGGCCAAGAGGTCGCAGGTCGCGCAGCGCCTGGAACGCGAGCAGCGCGGTGAGCACGGGGATGGCGAGCGTGATGCCGGCGAACGCTTCGATCAGTCCAGTCCCCAGTCCCTCGCTGAGCCCGGCCGCCAGCGCGTGTGGCCCCACCGGGTAGCCGCCCTCCACGAGGCCCGGCGTTTGCCCAACCCGCGTGTTCAGCCAGTCCGCGATCAACAGGTGGGAGGCCATGTCGTCGTTGATCAACCCGACGCCGAGGATCCCCACCCGCCCGTTGACGATGAACGGGATCGAGGCAAGGAGGAGCGCGAGCCCAGCCGCGATCAGGGCGACCGCCGGATGCGCCCCCGACAAACGCTCTGCATCCCTGCATCGCACCGTCCTCGCGTCCATGCTGCGGACGTTTGCCGGGTCCCCATCCGGCACTCGCCCTCGCCTTGCGAGGCTCGCAATTGAGAGGACGAATAGGGCCGCCAGGGCGATCGCCACCGCGGTCCCGTGCCCCGGCAGCCGGATCGCGATCCCGCTCACGACCAGGATGGCCGCCAGGCCAACGGGCCCCGAGAGCCACGTGAACTCGCGGCGGCCGCACAACGAGAGGATCGCCTGGCCCGCCGCGATCGAGCCGGCGATCAGCACCGTGACGGATGCGTAGGCGCCTAGCAAGGGCGCCGATCGTAGAGTGGGCGGCGGCCCCCTACGCGGGCGCGGGCGCTTCGGTGCGGCGGATCAGGCCGCGCTGGTGGAGCAGCTCGGCGACCTGGACGGCGTTCGTGGCCGCCCCCTTTCGCAGGTTGTCGCCGACCACCCAGAGGTTGAGGCAGCGCTCATGGGAGGGATCGCGGCGAATGCGCCCAACCAGCACATCGTCACGCCCGGCGGCGTCGCTCGCCAGCGGGTAGACGCCCTCCGCCGGCGCATCGACGACGACCACTCCGGGGGCTTGAGCCAGGAGCTCCCGGCAGTCTTCCGGAGACAGCGGATCGCGCGTCTGCACGTTGATCGACTCCGACTCCCCGTAGAGCACAGGGACTCGCACGCAGGTGGCCGAGATCTGCAGCTCTTCCTCCCCGACACCGAGGATCTTCCGCGTCTCGGCCATCATCTTGCGCTCCTCGGTCGTGTAGTCGTCTCCGCCCTTGAACGTCTCCACCTGCGGCAAAACGTTGAACCCGATCCGGTGGGGGTACACCTCGGGGGCAGGCGGCTCCCCATCGTGGAGCACGGCATGCGCCTGGTCGCGAAGCTCCTGCATCGCCCGCCGGCCCGTTCCGGAAACCGGCTGATAGGTCGAGACGACAATCCGCTCGATCCCCACCGCGCGGTGGATCGGCGCCAGCGCGACGACCATCTGCATCGCCGAGCAGTTGGGGTTGGCCACGATCCCCCGGTGAGAGTCGAGCGCCTCGGGATTGACCTCGGCGACCACCAGCGGGACGTCGGCGTGCATGCGCCAGTAGCTCGTGTTGTCCACCACCACCGCGCCCGCCTCGACCAGCTTCGGCGCCCACTCGGCGCTGACCTCTCCGCCCGCCGATGACAGGACCAGATCGAGGCCCTCGATCGCCTCGCCCGAGAGCGGCCGGCATTCCAGCTCCTGGCCGTCCATGGCGAGCTTGCGCCCCGCGGAGCGCTCGGACGCGAAAGCCACCACCTCGTCCGCGGGAAAGCCGCGCTCGGCCAGCACTTGGAGCATGGTCGAGCCAACGGCCCCCGTGGCGCCGAGGACGCCGACCCTGTAGCCGTCAGGCGCCATCGCGGGACTCGCCCTCGCCGCCGACGGGACGAACGACCGGCCGGTGCTCCGCTCCGGTCGGCTCCTCGCGACGGACGGCGTCCTCACCGAGCTCGAAGGCCTGGTGCAGCGCCCGGACCGCCGCCGGGACCTCGTCGGCGGCGATCACACAGGAGATCTTGATCGGCGAGGTGGAGATCATCTCGATGTTGATCCCGTGATCGCCCAGGGTCTGGAAGACCTTGGCGGCGACGCCCGGGTGGCTGCGCATGCCCGCGCCGACGATGGACACCTTGCCGATTTGCTCGTCCGCCTCCAGCCGTTCGCAGATCTCGAGCCCGTCGAGGGCGTGCGTCGCAGCGCGCAGATCCTCCTGGTCGAGCGTGAACGAAAGGTCGGCCTTCTGCTCGGCCGACACGGGTTCGTTCTGGATGATCATGTCCACGTTCACGTTGGCGCCCGCCAGAGCGCCGAAGATCTGGGCCGCCACCCCCGGCTCGTCACGCACCCCGGCCAGGGTCACGCGCGCCTCGTCGGCGTGGGTCACGGCTGTCACCGAGGGTCTTTCCATGGTCTCCTTCTCCGAGACGACGAGGGTACCGGGGCTCTCCTCGAAGGAACTTCGGCAATGAATCGGGATCTCGTGGTTTCGCGCGTACTCGACTGAACGAAGCTGAAGGACCTTCGCGCCGGAGGCCGCCATCTCGAGCATCTCCTCGAACGAAACCATCCGCAACAGGCGCGCCTCGGGAACCAGCCGCGGATCGGCGCTGAACACCCCGCGGACGTCCGTATAGATCTCACACACGTCGGCGCCCAGCGCCGCGGCGATCGCGACCGCAGTGGTGTCGGAGCCGCCCCGACCGAGCGTGGTCACGTCGCGGCTGTCGCCCGAGATTCCCTGGAACCCCGCCACCAGCGCAATCCGGTCGTCCGAGAGCGCCTCACGGATCCGGTCTGCTCGCACGTCGAGGATGCGGGCCTTCGTGTGAGACGAGTCGGTGACGATTCCCGCTTGCGACCCGGTGAGCGAGATCGCGTTGTGACCCAGGTCGTGGATCGCCATCGCGCACAGAGCGCAGGAGATCCGCTCGCCGGTCGAGAGCAGCATGTCCATCTCGCGGGCAGCCGGAGTGTCGGACACCTCGTGGGCCATGCTCACGAGGTCGTCGGTGGTCTTGCCGCGCGCAGAGAGCACCGCGACCACGCGCTTGCCGTCCTCGCGGGCGGCGACGATCCGCCTGGCGGCGCGCTTGATGTCCTCCGGCCCGGCGACCGAGGTGCCGCCGAACTTCATCACCACTGTCTCGCCGATCGCTGCCATCGTGGCGAATGAGGATAAGGGCGATCCGGGCGCCTGATCAGGCCGTGGCTTCTGTGACCCGTTGCACACACCGAGCCCTTCCAGCGCGATATATCTTCGCGATATATGGTGCTCTCGCCCACCGCCTACGTGATCCTCGGAATGCTCGGCTGGCGACCGATGAGCGGCTACGAGATCAAGTCGATCGTCGACGAGTCCACCCGCTTCTTCTGGGCGGCCAGCTACGGCCAGATCTATCCCGAGCTGCGCCGGCTCGCAACCGGCGGACTGATCGAGGGCAAGGCGAGCCCGCAGGGCGGCCGGAGGCGCAACGTCTACCGCCTGACGCCCGCCGGCCGCAAGGAGCTGCGCGCCTGGCTGGACGCCGATCCGGAGGTCTTCGAGCTCCGCGACGAGGCGCTTCTGAAGCTTTTCTTCGCCGACGCCACCGAAGGTGACTCGGCCCCCGGGACTCTGGAAGCCAAGGGCCGCACCCACGAGCGAATCGCCGCGCGGCTGAAGGAGATCGAGGCGACCGGGAAGCCGGAGGGCTTCGCCTACCTCGTTCTCCGCCATGGGATCGAGTTCAACGAATGGATGGTGGCCTGGTCCGAGCGAACCAGGCGCGCCTTGGAGGACGAGGCCGCACGCGAGAGGAAGACCGCTTGATGCTCGATTCACTCGCCAGATTCGTGTACCGACGCCGTCGAGTGGTGGCGATCGGGGCGGCGGCCTTCTTCATCTTCGCCGCCGCGGTCGGCAGCTCGGTGGCGGAGCGCCTCGATCCATACGGCGCCGACGATCCCGCCACCGACAGCGTCAAGGCCGACGAGCTGCTTCAGGAACGTGGCTACCGGGACCCGTCGGTGATCGTCTGGATGCGGGACGCGCCGGTCGCCAACCCACAGACCCGGGCACGCGTCGAAGGAATCGAGCGCGAGCTTCAGGCTCGCGAAGACGTCGCCTGGGTGAGGGGCTACTACGACACGCATTCGGCCGCCTTCGTCTCCAAGGACGGAACCCAGACCTATGTCTCGGTCGCCCTGAAGCCCACCGACGACAAGGCCCTTCAGGACGCGGCCTCGGGCATCGCCGACCAGCTGAACGGCCGGCCGGGCGTCACCGTGGGCGGCTATGCGCTCGCCACCGAACAGGTCAACAAGCAGGTCGAATCCGACCTGCGGCGGGCAGAGCTACTGGCCTTTCCGTTGTTGTTCCTGCTCTCCCTGCTCTTTTTCCGCAGCCTCATCGCCTCGCTGCTGCCCCTGTTGATCGGCGGCCTGGCGATCATCGGCACGTTCTTCATCCTGAGGGTCGCGAGCGAGGTCGGCTCGATCTCGATCTTCGCGCTCAACCTGACCACTGGGCTGGGCCTCGGACTGGCCATCGACTACAGCCTGTTCATCGTCTCCCGCTATCGGGAGGAGCTGGCGAAACGCGGCGTGGATCTGGACCGGCCGGGGAGCCGCACCGAGCGGTGGGAGGCCTTGCGCGCCACCATGAGGACCGCCGGCCGCACGGTCATGTTCTCGTCGCTCACGGTGGCCGTGGCGCTTGCCTCGCTGATCGTCTTCCCCCAGCGGTTCCTCTACTCGATGGGGATCGGCGGGTCGTTGGTGGCACTGCTCGCGGCGAGCGTGGCCCTGGTGGTCCTGCCCGCCGTCCTCAGCATGCTCGGGCCGCGGGTGAACGCCCTCGCCCCTCGCTTCCTTCAGCGCCGCGCCGAACGTGAGGCGACCCAGACGGAGACGGGCTTTTGGTACCGCCTCTCACGCTTCGTGATGCGGCGGCCCGTCCCGATCGCGGGCCTGAGCGCGGCATTCCTGATCGCCCTGGGGATCCCGTTTTTCGGCATCAAGTTCACCTCGGTGGACGCACAGGTGCTGCCCGAGAGCGCGAGCGCGCGTCAGGTCGACGACGCCGTGCGCTCTGACTTCCCGCCTTTCCGCGACACCCCCATCCGCCTTGCGATCGAGGGCGGGCGGCCCAGCGCGACCGCGGACTTCCTCTCGGAGGTCAAGCGCGACCCGGGAATCACCGCTATCCAGCCGGCGCAGCAACTCGGCGGCGGCGTGACGACCGTGGACGCGATCGGCAACGCGCCGTTCACCTCCGAATCGGCCAAGTCCACCGTGAAGCGGATTCGCGATCTGCGGAACCCGCCCGGCGCCACCGTGCTGGTCACCGGCGGCGCGGCCCACTTCGTCGACTTCCAGTCCAGCCTCGAGGCGCATCTCCCGCTGGCGCTGACGATCGTCGTGGGCGCCACCCTGGTGATCCTGTTCCTGATGACAGGCTCGGTGATCCTGCCGGTGAAGTCGCTGATCATGAACGTCTTGAACCTGAGCGCCGTGTTCGGAATCCTGGTGCTGCTGTTCCAGCACGGAAACCTGGAGGGGCTCCTCGATTACACCGGCCAGGGTGCGCTGGAGCAGACGATGCCGATCCTGCTGTTCGCAGTCGCCTTCGGTCTGTCGACGGACTACGCCGTCTTCCTGCTGTCGCGGATCAAGGAGGCGCGGGACCACGGGGCCTCGGATTCCGAGTCGGTGGCGATCGGGCTCGAACGAACCGGGCGAATCGTCACCGCCGCCGCGCTCCTGTTCGCGATCGCGATCGGCGCCTTCGCGACCTCGCAGATTATCTTCCTCAAGGAAAACGGGATAGGCACCGCGCTCGCCGTGCTGATCGACGCGAGCATCATCCGCGCTCTCCTGGTTCCCTCGCTGATGGAGCTCCTTGGCAAGTGGAACTGGTGGGCGCCCCGCCCGCTGCGTCGCCTGTACGCGCGGATCGGGCTCTCCGAGGCGTAGATCAGCCCGCCTGGCCCCAACCGTCGAGGGCCCTGCGTCCCGAGAGCGCGCGTCCCAACGTCACCTCGTCGGCATGCTCGAGGTCGGCGCCGACCGGGAGCCCGCTGGCGAGGCGAGTGATCGTCACCCGGTCTCGCAGCAGCTCGGCGACGTGGAGCGCGGTCGCCTCGCCGGTGGTGGTCGGATTGGTCGCGAGGACCACCTCGCGCACGTCACCCCCTTCCGTGCGTCGCACGAGCTCGGCAATCCTCAGGTCCTCGGGGTCGACGCCGTCGATCGGCGACAGCGCACCGCCGAGCACGTGATAGAGGCCACGATACTCGCCGGTGCGCTCGATCGGGATCACGTCGGATGGCTCCTCCACCACGCAGATCAACGAGGAGTCCCGCCTTTCGTCCTCGCAGATCCGGCAACGCGGCCCCTCTGCCAGGTTGAAGCAGAGCTCGCAGAGCCCCACCTTCTCCTTCACCTCTCGGATCGCCTCCGCGAGGCCGAGCGCCTCCGTGTCGCCGGCACGCAGGATGTGGAAGGCGAGCCGCTGCGCGGTCCGCTGGCCGACGCCGGGCAGGCGGGAGAGCTCCGTGATCAGTCGCTGGATCGGCGCTGGGTGCACGCCGCTTGACGGTAGCGAGCGGGGCGGCGTGCTCAGCCGCCCGGAAGCCCCAGGCCTCCCAGCCCCCCTGCGCCAGCGATCCCGCCTAGCTTGCTCGTGGCCAGCTCCTGGGCGGAGCGGATCGCCTCGTTGACGGCGGCCGTGACCATGTCCTGAAGCAGTTCCGCGTCCTCGGGATCGATCGCCTCGGGATCGATCGCGATCTCGAGCAGCCTCAGATCCCCGCTCATCTTCACTTTCACCATGCCCCCGCCCGCGCTCGCCTCGACGATTTCGTCCTTGAGCTTCTCCTGCGCCTCCATCATCTCGCCCTGCAGCTGCTGCACCTGCTTCATCATCGCGTTCAGGTCCAGGCCGCCTGAGCCGCGGCCCGGGTTCGGCATCCGGGTCATCCCTCGGCCTCCTTTGCCTCGCCGGCCTCGAACTCCTGGGCGTCGAACTCGGAGCGAAGGAGCTCGATCAGCTCCTCCTCGCTGAGTGCCGACTCGCCGCCCTCAGGCCCGGATTCGTCCTTCCCCTCCAGCAGGACGTAGACCGGCCGCAGGCGCTCGCCTGCGATCGTCCTCACCGCCTCTGCCAGGCGCTCGCGCGCGTCCTGCGCTTCGGCCTTTCTCTTGTTGAAGGCTGCGCTGGCCGGAAAGCCGACCTCGAGCACCGCTCGCTCCACATCCACGGCCACCGGGCGCGCGGCGGCGAGCACCGTCGAGAGCAGCTCCGAGCCGGATTCGCGGACCTGATCGAGCACCGCCGGCCACAGGCCGCTGATCCGCTCGAAGTCAACCGCCTCCGTGGCCACCGCCTCCGTGGCCACCGCAGTGGGCCCGGGATTGTCCTCGGAAGGCTTGCCGGCGATCTGGGCGACGCCGCCCTCCAAAAGTCGCTCCACTCGCTCGAGACGCTGCGCCAGGGCGGCGCGCGATGGGTCAACGTCGGGCCGAGCGGCGCGCAGGATCGCCAACTCCAGGGTCATGCGCGGCTCGTCGCCCTCCTTGATTGCCGCCAGCGCCGCGGCGATCACGTCGATCGCCCGGGTGAGGGCCAGATCTGAGAAGGCCTCGGCCTGGACGCGGAGCCGCTCCGGGTCGGCGGCGGTGACGCTGAAGGTGGCGGGCGGCTCACCGATTGTCCGGATCACCAGCAGCTGGCGCAGGTGGGCCAGCAGGTCCCGACCGAACTGCGCCAGGTCCCGGCCCGAGCGTGCCAGGCGGTCGCTCGCCTCCAGCGCGGCCTTGCCGTCCTCGGCGGCAATCGCGTCGGCGACGGCCAGGATCAGCTCGGCCTCGGCCACGCCGAGCACGGCCAGCACGTCGTCGGTGGCGACCTGCTTGCCGCCGTAGGCGACGAGCTGGTCGAGCGTCCCGAGGGCGTCGCGGAAGCTGCCGGTGGCGGCGCGGGCGATGGCCGCCACCGCGCCGTCCTCGATCTCGATCGACTCCGCTCCCGCCACCCGTCGCACCACCTCGGCGATCTGCTCCAGCGAGGGTCGCTGGAAGTCGAAGCGCTGGCAGCGGTCGACGATCGTCGGCATCACCTTGTGCGGCTCGGTGGTGCAGAGCACGAAGGCGGTGTTCGGGGGCGGCTCCTCGAGCGTCTTGAGGAACGCGTTCCACGCCTCGCGTGTGAGCATGTGCGCCTCGTCCAGGATGTAGACCTTCCAGCGGCCGGCCGCCGGTGCATAGCCGACCCGCTCGCGAAGCTCGCGGATGTCGTCGACGGAGCGGTTCGAGGCGGCGTCCATCTCGATCACGTCGAGCGAGGAGCCGGCGGCGATCGTGAGGCAGGACTCACACTCCCCGCAGGGCGTCACGGTGGGCCCGTTGACACAGTTGAGGGAGCGGGCGAGGATCTTCGCCACCGAGGTCTTGCCCGTTCCCCGCGAGCCCACGAACAGGTAGGCGTGGTGCACGCGGTCGCGCTCCACCGCGTTTCGCAGGGTGCGCACCACGTGCTCTTGGCCGACCACCTCGTCGAAAGCCTGGGGGCGGTGGCGGCGATAGAGGGAGGTCTCGGACACGGGGAGGCCAGTCTAGCTGTGGGTCCGGCCCGCCCGACCACCTCGGACATTCGTCTAGAGCGTTTCTGGATCCGCGCCCGGATGCCGATCCCTGAAGCCAATGGCAGGCACCGCCGCCCATGCTCGGAGCCGTCGTACGCGCGCGCTCATCGCGCTGCCCCTGGCTGCCCTGATCGCGGGAGCCATCGCCTCCCCGGCGCCCGCCAGGATGCGGAGCAAGCTGATCGACACCCACCTCTGCAAGACCGTGGGTGGAGGCCGCTTCGTGGACATCCCCGGCTTTCCCGGGGAGAAGATCGACCGGCGCCTCCTGGCGGACATCCGCTGGATGAAGCGGCGCTATGACATCTTCATCACCGACGGGTACTCCACCGACTCGGCCCATGCTGCGAACGGCGAGCATCCAATCGGCCTCGCCACCGACATCGTCCCGTACAAGAGCAAGGGCGGAACCTGGGCGCAGATCGGTGAGCTCGCTCACAAGGCAGAGCCGCGCCAGGACCACCCGATCCCGCCCTGGCGATGGGTGGGCTGGAACGGCGATGCCGGCCACGGCCGCGGCGACCACCTCCACCTCTCCTGGATGCACTCCGAGACCGAGCCGAAGGACCCGGCCCGGGTCGTCTACACACGCAAGTGCCCCGAGCCGCCCGAAGAGCCCCCGCCCTCGTCGGGGGCGAAGCCGAGCACCGGTGGCACCTCACCGTCCGGCACCCGGCAAACCTCGACCGGGGGAACGTCGGTGCCGCATATGCCGCGCAGGCTCCGCCTGAGGCTGGCGCCGAAGGTCGTCGAGACGGGCTGAGCGCGCAGGACCGTGCGGCCCGCCTTCGAGAGCAGTCCCCGGGCGTTCCCGTCGTGGCTGGCTCGAGCCAGGCATATCCGCGGCACATGCCCGCTACCGCTTAAGGCTGCTTCCTTCCGGATCTGACCTGGTTCGCGGGCGCACATTGCGCGGGACCTGGCCGTCAACGCCGCCCGCGACGTACCGACCCCGAAGGCCGCGACCCTCGGACGGGCATTCAGCCCCGCTAGAGCGGATTGCGGGTGACAGGGCACCGCTACCTCCCCGCCTAGCACGGTCCAGCGGTCATCCTATCCTCGATGCGGCCAGACGGCGGCGCCGTTACGCTCGTCCCCGTGGGCGACCACCTCCCCTGGCAGCTTTCCGGGACCTACCTGGAGTCGTGCAACTGCGAGGCGATCTGTCCTTGCCGCAGCATCGGCGACCGCAAGGGGGGTCGCTCAACCTATGGGGTCTGCATGGGCGTGCTCTCCTGGGTAATCGAGCGCGGACGTGCGGGGGAGATCGACTTGTCCGGGCTCAACGTGGTCCTCGCCCTTCGCTACAGCGACGATGAGCCCGGCTCCCCCTGGACCTTCTGGCTCTACCTCGACGAGCGCGGCGACGAGGGCCAGCGCGAGGCGCTTGCCGAGATCTTCGGTGGCCGACTCGGGGGGACGCCGCTGAAGCAATTCCCGTGGGCGTTCAAGGACAGCAACCCGCTCGGCGTGCGTGCCGTTCCGATCGAGATCGAGCACACCTCCGGGCGCAGCTGGCTCCGCGCCGGCGGCCAGGTCACGCTGCGGATCCGCGAGCCGGTGCCCGACCAGGAGCCTGTGACCTGCATCATCCCCGGTCACCACCGCTCCGGCCGGGAGCTCTACGCCGACCAGCTGAGCGTTGAGGATGGAGCGCTTCGGTTCGAGTACACGGGCAGCTGTGGCTTCGAGTCGACCTTCAACTATTCGTCGGACCAGTAGCCGGCCGCAGGTGCCGCGCCGGCGCCGCCCGGCGCCTTGCGTCCTATCATCGGGCCACCCGGGCGCGTAGCTCAGTGGGAGAGCGCTCGCTTCACACGCGAGAGGTCGCTGGTTCGAAACCAGCCGCGCCCATCCGCAAAGTGCCTGCACCCTTCCCCCGTCAGGGCGGGAGGAGTTCTCAGCCTCCGAGATAGCGAGCCAGCGCGAACTCGCCGTTGCCGACGCCAGCCGCGACGATCTTGCCGTCGCCCTGGAGCGCCACTCCGGTCGCACCGTCGGAGCCGCCGAACCCGGTCCGCTTCCTGCCGTCCCCGGAGAAACTCGTCTCGAGCGATCCGTTCGTGTTGTAGCGGGCAAGCCCGAAGTCATTACCGGTCGCGCCCCCGCCTGCACTGCCGACCGCGACGATCCTGCCGTTCGCCTGGATGGCCACGTCGTTCGCCACGTCGTCGGCCCCGAAGAGGAAGTCGGTCGTCTGCAAGCCGTCCCCGGAGAAGCTCGCGTCGAGCGAGCCGTCGGTGTTGTAGCGGGCGAGCCCGAAGTCGCCGCCGCCGCTGTTCCCGACCGCGACGATCCTGCCGTCCGTCTGGAGCGCCATTCCTTGCGCCCCTTCGGAGCCCCCGAAGTCGGTTGCCTGCTTGCCGTCGCCGGAGAAGCTGGTGTCGAGCGAGCCGTTCGGGTTGTAGCGGGCGAGCGCGAAGTCATCGCTGGTGGCACCCCCGCCTGCGCTGCCGACCGCGACGATCTTGCCGTCGCCCTGGAGGGCCACCCCGGTGGCCGTGTCGAAGCCCCCGAAGTCGGTTGTCTGCTTGCCGTCGCCGGAGAAGCTGGTGTCGAGCGAGCCGTTCAAGTTGTAGCGGGCCAGCGCGAAGTCGCGAAGGCTGCCGCCGAAGCCGACCGTGACGATCTTTCCGCCCTGGAGCGCCACCCCGGTCGCCCCGTCGCCGCTCCCGAAGTTGGTCATCTGCTTGCCGTCGCCCGAGAAGTTCGGGTCGAGGGAGCCGTCCGGGTTGTAGCGGGCGAGCGCGAAGTCGCCGCCATCGTTGGTCGTGCTGAACCCGACGACGACGATCTTATTGCCCTGGAGTGCCACGTCGGTCGCGATGTCCGAGACCGTGAAGTTGGTCTGATCCCTGCCGTCGCCGGAGAAGCTCGCGTCGAACGAGCCGTCAAGGTTGTAGCGAGCCACCAGGAAGTTCCCATCGGCCCCTCCCACCGCGACGATCTTGCCGTCCGCCTGGCGCACGGCCGCCGTCGCCACGCTGAACGAGGCGCCGAAGTCGGTTCTCAGCTTGCCGTCTCCGGAGAAGGTCGGGTCGGGGTCGCCGGCGGCGGCTTGTGCCGGCGCTGCCACCACTGCGCCAAGTAGGAGCACTACCGCCAGGGAGCCCAGGGCAGCCACCCGCCGTCCTGTCGGCGTCCGCACGGTCTGCGGTCTCTCCACGCTCGCTCCTCTCCCCTACTCCGCGGGCTTCCGCACGAACCTACCACCGGAGGCCGGGGTGGTCAACGTCTTCATCCGGAAGCGGGCATGGCACCGCCCGTGCACCGGCGAGACGAGCCGAAAGCGGCTCGCCCGGGGTCGCCTGCGCTAACGGGTACCAGCCGGGTTCTGGTGCCCGATAGGGCGCACATCCGCGCACATCGACGCACATCCGCGCACATCCGATGCGCGTAACGACGCCCATCCGTGCCTGAGGGAACACCGCTTCACACGCGAGAGGTCGCTGGTTCGAAACCAGCCGCGCCCATGCGCAAAAGCCCGCTATCGGGCCGCGTTCAGGCCCTGTCGACCATCGATCAACCGCTCAACCAGGCTCTCGCTTCACGCGAAAGCCGCACTCCTCCACATCGTCCAAAGTGCGACTTGCCTAATCCGTAGGACTTGCCTGATCCGTAGGTGTTGAGGGCGCCACAACCAATGCGGGCTCGCCGCTAGGGTGCGGGCGAACACCCGGCTCGGGTCGAGCGCCGCGACCCGGGCTTGACCTCCGGACACGAGAAAGGGGAGATGGTGTCGCCAATCACAGAGCCCGGTCAAAGCATCTCGATCGCGACGATCCCGAACCTACGCGACCTCGGCGGATGGCCGACCCCGGACGGCAAGGTGCGATCCGGCCTGATCTATCGCTCAGCCGAGTTCGCGAACCTCGGAGGAGCAGACGCATCCGCATTCGCCAAGCTCGGTATCAGCTCCGTCTATGACTTCCGCACCGAGGCCGAGCGCGCGGCGCAGCCGAACGTCGTGCCCGGCGGAGTTGAGTACGTCGCGATCGACATCCTCGCCGACTCCACCGATGCCGCCCCGGCGATGCTGCTGAAGGTCATCGACGATCCGCCGGCAGCCGAGCAGGCACTCGGCGGTGGCAAGGCCTTGAGTCTGTTCCAGGGCAGCTACCGCGAGATGATCGACCTCCCGAGCGCGCGCGCCGGCTATAAGCAGTTCTTCGAGCAGATCGCGAACCCCGAGCACCGGCCGGCGCTGTTTCACTGCACCACCGGCAAGGACCGCACCGGCTGGGCGGCGGCGTCGTTGCTCCTGCTGCTGGGAGTAAGCCGCGAGGATGTGTTCGCCGACTTCATGCTCACCAACGAGCAGCTCCTGCCGATGACCAAGCCCGTCAGTGACCACTTCGCCTCGCTCGGCGGTGATCCGGCGGTCCTGGCCCCGGTGCTCGGAGTCCAGGAGGAGTACCTCGACGCAGCGATCGCCGAGATGAACTCGAAGTATGGGGACATCGACCGCTATTTCGCCGACGGCCTGGGACTCGACTCGGCGACGATCGACAACCTGCGGACGACCTTTACTGAGGCAAGCTAGCGATGGGAGACCTGACCGCGATCGACATCCTGATCGACCCCGACCAGACGATGATGTCGCGGGCGAAGGCTGCCAACGAGACGATGCGCGCGAGCTACCCCGACGGCTTCGCCCTCGACGAGCATCACCAGCCCCACATCACCACCCTCCAACGCTATGTGCGAACGGCGGATCTCGACGAGGTCTTCGACGCCGTCGGGCAGATTGTCGATGAGGTCGACGTCGGCAAGCTCCAGCTGACCGGGGTGAAGCTCGCGCACATGGACACCGCACCCGGCCTCGGGCTGACCGGGATCGTCGTGCAGCCGGGGCCGGAGGTCCTCGATCTGCAGGCGCGCCTGATCGAGGCGGTGAAGCCGTTCACCGAGAGCGGTGGTACGGCCGACGCCTACGTCCGCACCGAGGCCGAGCCCGAGATCAACGACCAGACGATCGGATACATCGAGGCCTACGTGCCCGACCACAGCGGATCGAAGTTCATCGCGCACGTCACCGTCGGCCTTGCGAAGCTAGATGATCTGGAGGAGATCGAAGCGGAGCCGTTCGACCCATTCACCTTCTCCCCGGCTGGACTGAGCGTGTATCAACTCGGAAACAACGGCACCGCGGCCAAGCACCTCAGAAGCTGGACTGTCTAGCCGTAGGCCCGAATCGGCGAGAGCAATTGGGAAGCGAGCGAAGCGGCGCCCGCCGCCCTCGAAGCCGCCGGGCTGCGGAGTAGCACCCACCGCCACCGAGTGATCGGGCACCAGCGCGGTTCTGGTGCCCGTTAGCGCGCACATCCGCGCACATCGACGCACATCCCGACGGACTGAGCGGTGCCCATCCGTGCCTGAGGGACCACCGCTTCACACGCGAGAGGTCGCTGGTTCGAAACCAGCCGCGCCCATCCTTCATGACCGGTGTCGGGGCTGGTTTCTCACCCGCTCGCCCTCCGGGCTCACTCGAAACCAGCCGCGCCCATCCCCACCCACGGTGGCCTACCCGCTCATGAAAAGCAGGAACAATCGCGGAGGCGGAGCCGTTCCCGCTGACGCTCCACGCTTTCGAGCAGCTCGGTTTGACGGATCGCCCCGGTCGCGAGAGCGGGATCGAGCGGACTGCGGTGGTCAAACCCGCGGCGTTTCATCTCCTCGACCAGCCCGTCGTGTCGCACGTATAGGGCCTTGAGCCTTCCGCGCCAGCGCAGCGTCTCCGGATGGTTGGCATAGCCGCGCTTGCCGGCGGTGAGAATCGACCACACGGCGTGGAGCTCACGGTGTTCGCCAAGCAGGTGGCGATCGCAGAGAACGTCCGGCTCGAGGTCCCAGATGCGCACGAGGTCAACGTTACGGCCAATGGGTACCAGAGCCGTTCTGGTGCCCGTTAGCGCGCACATCCGCGCATATCCACGCATATCCGCGCACATCCGATGCGCGCAACGACGCCCATCCGTGCCTGAGGTGTCACCGCTTCACACGCGAGAGGTCGCTGGTTCGAAACCAGCCGCGCCCATCGAGGAAGGCGCTGCGCGCTTAGCCGAAGCCAGGTGGGGTGGTGGCCTCGCCGCTCGTGTTCTTGCCCCAGCAGACGGCAGTGCCGTCGGTCCTCATCCCACAGGTGTGGTCGCCCCCGGCGGACAGGGCTGTGAAGTTCCCTCCGGGCGGAGTCGCCTGGCCGGAGCTGTTACGGCCCCAGCAGGCGAGCGTGCCGTTGGTGCGTAGGCCGCAGGTGTGGGCGGCGCCCCCGCTCACCGCCGTGAAGGTGCCCGCGGGCGGAGTCGCCTGGCCGAAGTCGTTGCGGCCCCAGCAGGCGAGAGTTCCGTCCGTCTTCACGCCGCAGTTGTGGCCGTTGCCCGCGCTCACCGCGGAGAAGGTGCCCCCCGGCGGAGTCGCCTGGCCGCTGCTGTTGGTGCCCCAGCAGCCGATTGTGCCGTCCGTCCTCACTCCGCAGTTGTGGCCGTTGCCCGCGCTCACCGCGGTGAAGGTGCCCGCCGGCGGAGTCGCCTGGCCGAAGTTGTTGCGACCCCAGCACGCGACCGCGCTATCCGTCCTCACTCCACAGCTGTGGTAGGCGCCGGCGCTCACCGCCGTGAAGGTGCCCGCGGGCGGGCTGGCCTGGCCGCTGCCGTTGGCGCCCCAGCAAGCGATGGTGCCGACCGTGCGTAGCCCGCAGGCATGGAGGCCGCCTGCGGTCACCGCCGTGAAGGTGCCCGCGGGCGGGGTTGTCTGGGCCAAGGAGTTCGAGCCCCAGCAGGCGAGGGTGCCAACGTGCTCCACGCCGCAGGTGAACTGGTCTCCTGCCTCGACTGCGGGGCCGTCGAAGGTGCCCGCGGGCGGGGTGGCCTGGCCCTTGCCGGTGCCGCCCCAGCAGGCGACGGCGCCATTCGGCCTCACCCCGCAGCTGTGGTAGCCGCCGGCGCTCACCGCGGTGAAGGTGCCCGCGGGCGGGATGGTCTGGCCCTTGAGGTTGTAGCCCCAGCAGGCGGCGGTCCCGTTCGTCCTTAGGCCGCAGGTGTGGTTGGCGCCGGCGCTGACCGCAGTGAAGGTGCCCGCGGGCGGGCTCGCCTGGCCCTCGAGGTTGTCGCCCCAGCAGGCGACGGTCCCGTTCGTCCTCACCCCGCAGCTGTGGGCGCTGCCGGCGCTGACGGCGGTGAAGGTGCCCGTGGGCGGGGTGGCCTGGCCGTAGTCGTTCCAGCCCCAGCAGGCCACGGCGCCGCTCGTCCTCATCCCGCAGCTGTGATTCAAGCCAGCGCTCACCGCGGTGAAGCTGCCCGCGGGCGGGGTGGCCTGGCCATTGAGGTTGTAGCCCCAGCAGGCGACGGTCCCGTTCGTCCTCACCCCGCAGCTGTGGTCGCCGCCAGCGTCCACCGCGGTGAAGCTGCCCGAGGGCGGGGTGGTCTCACCCCAGCCGTTGTCGCCCCAGCAGGCGGCGGTCCCGTTCGTCCTTAGGCCGCAGGTGTGTTGGCCGCCGGCGCTCACCGCAGTGAAGCTGCCCGGAGGCGGGCTCGCCTCGCCCCGGCCGTTGTCGCCCCAGCAGGCGACGGCGCCGTTCATCCTCACGCCGCAGGTGTGGTCGCTGCCGGCGCTCACGCTCCCGGCCGCCGCCCCGGGCGGGGCGGTGGCGATCGAGGTCCCTCCGGTTCCGGTCGGCGGGGCTGCGGCGGAGGCCGGAGCGGCGAGACCCAGGAGCAAGAGGGCGGCTCCGATGGCGATCGCGGTGCAGGGGCCAAGCCGGCGAGGAGCAAGACGGCCCTTGACGGGAATCCGCCGCCGGGTCCGCTTCGCCCCGACCTTCGCCCTCTCCACGCTCACTCCTCTCCCCGCGTTGGCCTTCTGGCCGAACCTACCACCGGAGCTGCGGGCGGTCAACGTCATTTCCGAAAGCAGGCATGGCCCCTCGATCGCGCGGGCAACGAGCGGAAGCCGGTCGGCACTCGGAGCCCGCCGGGCTAACGGGCACCAGCGCCGCTCTGGTGCCCGTTAGCGCGCACATCCGCGCACATCGACGCAGATCCGCGCTGCCCCCAAGGCCGTCCAGGTCTCGACCTCGATCTCCGGGTCGATCCATTGCCCCGCCGTGGCGGCGTCACCGCGATTGAAGGCGTCGTTGAGCGCCCGCACGATCTCCACGTTCTCCTGCGACATCGCCTACTCCGAGAGCCCGGCGGTTTCGAGGGCTTGTTCCTGGTCGAGATAGTGCCGCTGGCGGATCACCTTCCCGTCACGAAACGTGAAGACCATCGCGTAGGACGGGAACTCCGTCTCAAGGCCGCTGTGGCGTCCCCATTGCCGCTGGTTGCGGATCAGCAGCACAACGTCGTCGCCCGCGTCCACCACGTCCTGGATCTCGAACCGGAGATCGCTCCACGCCGAGAGCCAGGTCCGCCAGAACGCCCTGACCCCCTCGTGGCCGTGGTAGACGCCCGCGCTATCCGGAAGCACCCCCACAACCCGCGACGCATCCCATTCGATCTCGGGGTCGTAGAACTCGAACGCCCGCTCGTGCTGGCGGTGCTGGAAACCCTCTGCCAACGTCCGCACGATCTCCACGTTCTCCTGCGACATCGCCTACTCCCGCAGCCCGGCGGCTTCGAGGGCTTTGTCA
>DATMZR010000040.1 GCA_035573435.1 Solirubrobacterales bacterium | reverse complement strand
CGTTGAAGGCCCAGAAGGTGGAGCCGAGGAGAAAGAGCAGGTTCGTCGGATAGAACGGCGCGGCGTTGAGATTGCCCGCCAGCGGCTGGCCTCCCGCCCGGTACGGATCGATGAGGGGGAAATAGCCGTGCCGCATCGCCTCGGCCTGCGACCATTTCATCGGGAAATGCGAGTTGAGCACGTCGCGCAGGATCAGCGTCTCCGTGCCGCGCACGAGCGGCAGCACGGCGAGGACGAGGAGCAGCAGCAGGGGTCCGGCGTAGAGGAGGGCGGTTCGCCGGAACGCGGGTGGCGCGGGGGCCGATTCGGAGGTCCTCACGCCCACTCCTCCAGGGGGGATCGTGGAGAACTGCAGCGGCCTGCGCTTCGAAGCCTCACCCCCTGTCCCCCTCTCCCTGACGGGCGAGGGGGGACGATTCACAGCCAGTCTTGCCAATAGGAGGCCACCTTTTCGGCAAGATCCCTTCGTATGCGTTCCCCCCTCGCCCGTCAGGGAGAGGGGGACAGGGGGTGAGGCTTCGAAGGGCATACCCCCCCGATCTACCTACCCCCCGCGGACCACTTACCAGACGAACAGCAGGTCGAAGCGATTGTCGGAGAGCCCGCCGGCGTGGTTGAAGCACCGGACGTTGGCGAAGAAATCGGCGCCGCCCGTGCCCCAGCTCACGACTTTGCAGTAGTCGGCGTCCTCACTGCCGTAGGAGGTCACCTGCACATGCCCGCCGGCTCCCCAGGAGCCGCTGCCGCTGAACAGGGGGCCGCCGCCCACTCCCTTGCAGGTGACCACATAGACGCCGACCGCGGTCCTGGTGATGGTGTTCGCGGCCGATCTGCCGACCGCGTTGTACGAGTAGGGCGTGCTGGGCGTGTAGGGAGAACCGATCGCGCGGGAGCCCTCGTTCGCCCATACGTAGCACAGGACATTGGCGCCCCGTCCCGGATCCGCCATCGCTGGGAGGACCCCAAACGCCAGGATCATCAGTACGCACGCGAAAATGATTTTTCTACTCATCACGCAACTCTCCTTTCCAAGTAGTTGTTCCGCTCCTAGGACTCAGTCACCGCTCGCGACACGCCCGCGGTGGGATCGCAAGGCTCATAGCAGCCGAAGCTACATCCGGCTCCTTCTTCTAGGCGCCGTCAAAGGAGATTCGTTACAGCCTGGAGGGCAGCTTATCGCAGCTCGTCAATATTCCGCAAAGGCGTCGTCGGGATAACAATACAGCCAGCGCTCGCCGGGCTCCGCCGAAGCGATCACGGGGTGGCCGCTGGCGTGCGCGTGCTTGGTGGCGTGCCGGTTGGGCGAGCTGTCGCAGCACAGCGTCCTGCCGCACTGCTGGCAGGTCCGCAGATGCACCCAGCGGGCACCGATCTTCACGCACTCCTCGCATTCCCGGCGCTGGGGATGTTTGACAGCCGTGATATCGCTGATGTGGGGGCAGTTCGGGGCGGCGGTCATCGTCTTCTCCTCTCCTTACTCGTGGAGCACCTGATGGACGAAGGCGACGGCGATCGATCCCTCGCCGACGGCCGAGGCCACGCGTTTGATATTGCCACCTCGCACGTCGCCGACCGCGAATACTCCGGGCAGGCTCGTCTCGAGGAGAAAGGGAGCCCGCGCGAGCGGCCACTGCGCGGCGGTCAGCTCTTCCGGCGACAGATCCGGTCCGGTCTTGATGAACCCCTTCGCGTCGAGCGCGATACAACCATCGAGCCAGTGCGTGTTGGGAGAAGCGCCCGTCATGACGAAGACGTGGCGGACGTCGCGGGTCTCGGTGTCTCCGGTCTCGTTGTCCCGCCAGCGCACGCGTTCGAGGTGATCGCTCCCTTCGAGGGACGTGAGCTCCGTGTGCGTCCGCAAGTCGATCGCGGGGTTGTCCTCGATGCGCCGGATCAGATACCGCGACATGCTCTCCGCGAGCCCATCCGAGCGGACGAGCACGTGCACATGCCGGGCCGTCTGCGCGAGGAAGACCGCGGCCTGGCCGGCGGAGTTCCCACCTCCCACGACGACCACCTCTTCGCCGGCGCACAATTGCGCCTCCATGAAGGTCGCGGCGTAGTACATGCCGGCGCCTTCGAATTGCGAGAGGTTGGGTAGCGCCAGCCGGCGATATTCCGCTCCCGTCGCGATGATGACGGTGCGCGCCGGCACGCGCGGGCCGCCGCCGATCTCGAGGGCATACGGCTTGCGGTCGCAGGCGAGCCGGCTGGCGCCTTTGGCGATCAGCAGTTGCGCCCCGAACTTCTGCGCCTGGGTATAGGCGCGGGCCGTGAGGTCCTGGCCCGAAATGCCGGTCGGAAAGCCGAGGTAGTTCTCGATCTTCGAGCTCGCGCCCGCCTGGCCGCCCGGCGCATTCGACTCCAGGACGAGGACGTCGAGCCCTTCCGACGCGCCGTAGACGGCCGCCGCCAGCCCCGCGGGGCCGGCGCCGATGATGACCAGATCGCGGAGCTGGCTCGGGTCGATCCCTTCGTTGAAGCCGAGGCAGTCGGCGATCTGCTGATTCGTCGGGTTTCGCAGCACCACCTCGCCGCGGCAGATGAGAACGGGCACGTCCTCGGCGCCGAGGTGAAATTGATCCAGCAGCTCCTGCACGCCGGCATCGCGGTCGAGATCGATATAAGAATAGGGATGGCCGTTGCGGGTCAGGAATTCGCGCACGCGCAGCGTCGCGGAACAGTGATTCGAGCCGAGGACCACGACGTCACCGAGGCCGTGGGCGATGAGCTCGACGCGGCGGAGGATGAAGGCCCGCATGATGATCTCGCCGAGCTCGCTGTCGGTCTGCACGAGCGCCAGCAGATTTTCACGGTCCAGCTCGATGACCTCGCCCGGCTCGATGGCCCGTATGCGGACGAGCGCACGGCGGCCGGAGAGCATGGTGACCTCGCCGGTGAACTGACCGGGACCCTGCTCGGCGATCCGTGTCTCGCCGGTGCCGGAGGGCCGGACGGCCTCGAGCCGGCCGGCCTTGACCAGGAAAAACGGAATCACCGGCTGTCCCGCCTCGACGAGCACCTCACCCGCCAGGATCGGACGCACGCGCCCGTGCGCCGCGATCCGCTCGATCTGCGCCGGGGTCAGCGTCGGGAACGTCTGCTCCGCCGGCGAGGCGAGGGTCGGCTGGATCAACGGCGCGGGCTCGGTCATGGGTTCTGCTCCATCGGTGTCAGCTCGCGCGGCGCGCCGCCGAGCGTCCGTAGTCTATGCCTTTTCGATCACTTGGCTTTCGCCGCGGCGTCCATGATGACCTCGGCCACCGCCTTCGGCTGCGAGAGCATCGCCATGTGGCTCGTGTTGAGCTCGGTCGTCGTCGCCTTCATGCGCTTCGCGAAGAAGCGTTCTTCATCGGGCGCGATCGCGTTGTCGAGCTTGGACACGATGTACCACGAGGGCTTCGTCTTCCACGCGACGCCGGACACCTTGGCGCCGAAGGCCGAGACGTTGATGGGACCCTGCGTGGCCGCGGCTAAGCGCGCCGCCTCGGCCGGCAGGTCCGACGCGAAAAGCTTGAACGAATCCGTGGGCAGGGTCATGAAGCCCTGCGGGTCCACGCTGGGCGACGCGAGTGCGGGCGGCGGCGGGTACGCCTTGCCCAGTTCGCTGACCGCCTCGCCCTCGTCGGGTCCGAAGGCGGCGACGTAGACGAGGCCGACGACCTTGGGATCCATCCCGACTTCGGTTATCACGACCCCTCCCCACGAGTGGCCCACCAGGATCACGGGACCGTCCTGCCGCGCGAT